>DATNQR010000619.1:0-4710 GCA_036703905.1 Thermosynechococcaceae cyanobacterium | reverse complement strand
AGCCTACAATCTCCCACCCCACCGAATTGGCGCTGCAAGCCTACCTAGATCAGCAGGAAAACATCCTGAAGATGCAGCTAGACATCGAGCGTCAAAAACTCAAGGTGGCTGCAAAGGTGGCCAAGACCGATTACCAGCGGGCCACCGTCGAAGCCTACGGCGACACGGTAAAAGCTGAGGATCGATGGAACCTGATTGCGCTGGGCTACGGGTGGCTGGTCTTACTGATCTATGTCATTCCGCCTTTCTCAGGAGCGCTGCAAGCCGCCTGGAAAGCTCCCGGCACTGCAAACCTGGTCATCAACCAGGCAACTGAGAAGGGTAGCGAAGCGATCGCACCTGCCCTGAGCAATCCTCCCACCGTTGGCGAGAAGATCAACGGCTACGAAGTCAAGGCGGTCAACGGCAACACAGTCACGATCGCTCTGAATGATGGGCTGCTCTACCCGATCGGGAAGGAGCCGGTCGATGTGAAATGCCAGGGCGAGAAGCTGACCTATGCAGTTGGTGCTGTCCAGTTTGCCTATGAGCCGCTGAACAACTGCGCGGGCGACAAGCAACAGATTGGGCAGGCGATCGGCAAGTCGAAGAACGTCTCTGGCATTCAAAACACTATCAAGATCACTCGATCGGACAAAGTGCCGACCCAAGCCGATCTGTGGCAAGCGCTAACGGGTAGCGCCCCAGAGCCTGCTCTTAATCGGGTTGAAGTCACCAGCCGGGGCAAACAGATCTCTGAGAAGGCCCTGGCATGGGCGGGCAAACCCTTCAGCCCAGGAGTTCAAGCCCAGTGCGCCATGTTTGTGCGCCAGGTGTTGAAAGATGCTGGAGCCAACGCGGGCGTGACTCAGAAGGCGATCGACGGTCTAGGGTCAGGAGAGGCGCTGGCGAACAGTTTCTTCGGTGAGGACGTGGGTCAGATCATCCCAGACATCGCTTCGCTCCAGCCCGGCGATCTGATTGCTTTCGGGGGCACTTACGGCGGCTATCCGAAAACCACTATCACCCATGTAGCGGTGTACGTCGGTAATGGTGAGATGGTCGATCGCGGCACTACCGATCGAGATGTCACGCGCCGATCCATCACAACGTTTCCCCATTTCGTTGCGGGGGTGCGGCTCAAATGAAAACCCGCAAAACCGTGAGAGGCGATCGTCACTATGCCCCCAACTGGAAGCAGGTCTGCTATCGGGCCCGCCGATCGACCCTGCATCTTTGTGTTTGTTGCCTGCGGAGAGCCGAGGTCGTCCACCACTTCTATTACTCCAAACGGCGCGGGCTATTCCTTAAGCCGATCTACGGCTTCGAGGTTCCTGGCTGGGATATTGCCCCGGTTTGCTGCCACTGCCACCAGCTGCTGCACCGCAAACAGTGCTGGATCAAGCATCCGAAAAACCCCGACCTGGATCGCAATCTACCCGCTGTGATCTGGCATCTGCGTTTCAACTATCTCTTAGTAAGGGTTTGGTGGCTGTGGCTGGGTCTAGCGCTGCTAGCGATTGCCGCCCTTGTTTATTTTCTCCATTTGCTCGGAGCCTGAACCATGACTGCATCTCTAGTGAACGATCGCTACGTCTCCCACCACCGGATTTTAGCCTTCATCATGGGCGGCATTCTGTTGTCTAGCTTCGCCCCAGTTGCCGTCAAACAAGCGCAGCAAGCTCTGACCGCTCCCAGCGCAGCGCGATCAACTGACTCAGATTTCCAGGTGGCACTGAAGCAGACTTTGAAATGGGAAGGCAGCACCTGTGACAACGTGGCAGGTGACTCTGGTGGATTGACCTGTAAAGGCATCACCGATCAGACCTATAGGAGCTGGCGGAAAGCCAACGGGAAAGCAGAGCAGCCAGTAACATCGATGTCGCCTGAAGAACTAACCGCAATCTATAAATCCTACTGGGAGCGCTGCCAGGCGGGGGACAAGCCCATGCCCCTCAGCTTCGCCATCATGGATACCTGTGTCAACTTCGACGAATCCAAAATTAAGGATTGGTTTCAAAATCTACCCAGCGATCCGAAAGCAGCGGCGGCAACCATCTTCGATCGACGCATGGCCTACCGCCGTCAACGGGCGGCTGAGAAACCTGATCAGGCGAAGTTTGTAGCAGGCTGGCTGAACCGGGACGAGGATGGCAAGAAGTTTGCTCAGAACTATGCTGCTACCCCGGCTCCACCTCAAGCCGCCAGCAATCCAGCCCAGTCGGTAGTCAGCATCTACGCCGGACGTGAGCAGGGAACCGCCGTTAGTTTTGGCAACCGCCGCCTGGTGACGTGTGCCCATGTTGTCGATCGCGTTGTCGATGGCAAAATCACCGTGAAACTGCCCAACGGTGGACAGGCAACCGCCATCATCAAGAAGCAGAATCGGAACCTAGACTTAGCTTTGCTGGAACTAGACCAAGACATCCCAGCGATCGCTCTGGCTCCAGAACTGCCCAAGCCAGGGGAAGCGGTGACAGCGATCGGTAATCGGTTCGGCAAACATCAAACCAAAACCGAAGGCACGGTGCTATCGGCTGAACCAAACCGCCCCGTCAGAGTGAATCCAGATCTACTCAAGCCTGGCAACTCTGGCGGCCCAGTCGTGAACACCAAGGGCGAACTGATTGGGATTGCTAAGGCTGTCAGTGAAAAAGATGGGGTACTGGTTCCGACCGCGATCGTTCAGGAATACTTCCTCAACAAAATATGAGATCTCCAGTTGGGGAAGTTGCCGCACGATCGCTGACTGTGCCACTTTGCTTTTTAGTCCAGATGTTTGACATTGCTCACCCCGCAATTAGGCAACGCAGCAATCGGACTTGCAGCGATCGACTTCCACGAGAGAATCGGGATTTCAGATCAGTTGTAGTACGCTGATTTTTCCAAATCTAGTCCAACTTCTGTAACACGGTTTGTAGTACAGAATTGGACTTGTGCCAGTTACAGAAAGTTGGGCAACGACTTGTCCGGAGTTCCGGACTACAGCAGCGGCGTTGGCAGGGGTCACAAAACGGGAATCGAGCTTCACAATCGACACAAGAACCTTTAAGCCTAAGTGGTTCCTACTGGAAACATCTAATCTTTATGTCTCCAAATAAATGAATATGAAGCCTTCACAGAAAGGCTAGAGATCATACCCAGAAGGGATATCAGCCGCATAAAAAGACTAGAGATCCTACTCAGGGGGGATGCCATTGCCGCGAGAGATACTCGTATTAGCAAATCTAATTGCTGTGTGTTCTCTCCCCCACTGTTCCTGATGTCACCCGAAATCTTAGATCGAATTTGCCTCTTGCATCTGCAAGGGCAAACCATCCGCAGCCTGGCCCGTCAATTCGAGATCCCTAAATCGACGCTTCACCACCACGTTAAGAAGCGTCTGGGCGATCGCCCTCACTGCAAGCAAGGGACGATCGCCATCGTTGATGAGTACACTCGCAGCCCTCGACTCTCGCAGCGCCAGCGACAAGAGGTCAGGCAGTGGATGGTGACAAACCTCGATCGCATCATAGAGGTGGATACAGCCCACGATGTCCGACTGCTTTCCAGTCGGAAAGAGCAATCCTTGACCAATAGTGAGTGTGGGCGAGTCTCTGATTTTCGCGGCAACCTGATGAAGCAGAGGGACGTTTATGCTGCCTGAAGCCTTCATCTTGGTTGAGGTTGAACCGACTCGCAAAACCTCCTACGTCGATGCTGCAAATTTACAGCAGTGTTTGAGCTGGTACTTCCAAGGAATTTTTGATGACGTAATCGATTGGAGCCGCCTGTGGATGCGCTGTGAGCAGTGGATTCCGGGCAACTCGCTAGCAGGGCTGCTGGATTCCGACACGCTGCGGAAATGCTTGTTCGCCCTGCCGGAGCAGCACCGCACCGCGATCGCCTTTGCCTATGAGCCTGATGACCTTGAATTGAGCCAGACTCTAGCTCACTGGTTTGTGCAGACATCTGACCCAGCTCTCAGCTTTGCTGAATATCAGCAGCAACTCCTCTGCGATGCGATGCTTATGCTGGCGGAGGTGGTGCTGCGTGTCCTTTGATAAATTGACTGGAGCCGATCGAGATCTGCTGGAGCAGGCGCGGCTGAAGCGGCTGCTCGAACTCGTGCCGGAGCTGCAAAACTGCCTGCTGAAGATCGACCTTGAAGCAGCCCTGATTGTGCGACCCTTAACTGCGCTGAAGTCCCACGAGCTGCTCGATCTCTTGCCCGTCCTGACCCCAACGATCTACTCCGTGCTGGGCTGCCAAGAGCTGAAGCTATTCCGTGACGACATTCTGATCTGGAGTGGTTGCACAATAGAATCAGATAATCCTTCTGAGGAAGCTGATATGGTTGCCACGACGATGATCGACCGCTCGAAGATTGACCAGACTGTTGATCAAGTAATCGATCAGCAAATTGACCAGGAAATTGATGCCGTTGTCTCTAAGGTGGTCGAGTCTCGGATGTCCGATCATTCGTTAGAGGAGCGGATTCGCGATCGAGTGCGGCAACGCCTGCAAGGGTTTCTTGCTAGCAGCAACAACGGCAACGTTGCGGTGGCGATCATTGAGGCGACTGTACAGCCAGTGCTAGAAGCTCAACCGGAACCGGAGCCGCCGACTCCGACTCTAACCTTCAAGCTGCCGCGTGGGTTTGCCAAAACTGTCACCAATCGCTACGAGCAAGAGTTAGGCAAGCTCTTACCCCAGGACGATCGCGCCGCGTACCTGGACGCGCTGATCGCA
>DATNQR010000618.1:0-5500 GCA_036703905.1 Thermosynechococcaceae cyanobacterium | reverse complement strand
GACCTGACCATTGGGCTATGGCTGTAAGTTAGCTAGGATTAGCTGAATCAGCCTCGAATTAGCATGCAACCTAACTGGCGAGATACTCGCGCACGTTAGCTTTACGGCGACGCAGATGATCTAAGGCCTGCCGCTCTAGCTGGCGGACGCGCTCCCGGCTGAGGTTGAGCCGATCGCCCACCTTCGCCAAAGAAAGCTCGTTGCCATCGTCTAATCCGTAGCGCAGGGTTAAGACTTCCCGTTGCTGCGGAGTCAGGTCTGCCATTAGGTTAGCCAGGTCTTGCCGTAGGGATTCTTGCGCCATGTAGGATTCGGGCGAGGGGCCGTCGTCCTCTAGCAGATCCTGTAGCTCGGTGTCCTGGTTGTCTCCGACGCGCAGATCTAGGGAAACAGGCTGACGAGCGATCGTCAGAAACTCCCGAATCTGGGCTGGCTCTAGGTCTAGCTGAGTCGCAATCTCTGCGGCCGTGGCACTGCGGCCCAGCTTCTGGGCCAACTCACGCTGGGTTTTCTTGATCTTGTTCAGCTTCTCGGTGATGTGGATAGGTAGTCTGATAGTGCGGGCTTGCTGGGCGATCGCGCGAGTAATTGCTTGCCGAATCCACCAGTAAGCGTAGGTAGAGAACTTATAGCCGCGCATGGGATCAAACTTCTCCACGCCGCGCTCCAGACCCATTGTGCCTTCCTGAATTAGGTCAAGGAATTCTAGGTTGCGCTTCTGATATTTCTTGGCGATCGACACCACCAAGCGCAGGTTGGCTTCAATCATCTTTTGCTTGGCCCGATGCCCACGCTGCAAGGTAGATTGAAGCTCGTCCAAGCTGATCTGAGCATGGGTCGCCAGCTCTTGCTGAGTCGGCTCTTGCTCCAGCTTTTTGGTTAAGGCAGTCTTCTGATCGTGCAGCGCCATCATCTGCTGCACTTGCTTGCCGTATACGATCTCTTGCTCGTGGGTCAGCATGGGAACGCGCCCAATCTCATGCAAATACGTGCGAACCATATCTGCCGTGAAGGTAGGCTTGGTGGTCTTAGATTTGGAAGTGGCAGTGGTCATGGGTGCGTAGGATCTCCGTAGACAAAGAATGGAAAACGAACCCGGCGGTGAAGCGCCTGTGAAAGCTAGTTAGGAGATGAGACAACAACTCAAACCATCAATCGCCTAACTATCAATGGGGCAATACTGGCAAAGGCTGGGAGAAGTGACGATCGCTCACGGCTTAGGGAAGTGATGGATTATTCAAGCCGAAATCATTATGAGTTTGGTTTAGCTGAAAGGTACTTTATTATAGACGGAGGTCTAGAGATTTGGTTTCCCCCGATCGGATGAGCTGAGCGAGTGAGGCGAAGCATACCAGAACCGTAAGAAAGCATGATGGATAAAGGAATCATGGTGACGATCGCGGCATGAAAAGTACACGTTTGCTCCTCTATTTCACTCTTCTATGGTGACGTGATTGACGAGTTCTGAATAGTCTCAGTTGAGAGGGATAACCGAACGTCTTGCTGAATACAGGATGAAATGAGTAGAACAAATGTACGATAGATTTGATGCTGGCATCAGAAGCTGATCTGAATCTATGGGTCTAATTTATGGGTAGCTTGTCTCTACGCTGTGTACTTGGTGATGACATTCTGTGACAAGTTGCTGTAACCAGTTGGGTATGACCCTAAAATCCCAGGTCGGCTTTGGCTCGACTGGCAGCAGTCAGCACAACTGAGGTGGGCAATTCTTCCCACGCCCGATCGCCAATCTCCGCGTAGAAGGTTTCGTCGTAGGGGCGGGTCCGAATCACGACGGGCATGGGAGTGGCATGGCCCAGGATCAGCGCCTGTTGCTTGGAGTCCAGCTTGGCTAAAACCGATCGCAAGCTCTGCCCGCCAGAGACTCCGGTGAAGATCGCTTCAATGTCCTTCTCGTCGTTGAGTAGGGCGGTGATGCGCGTCCCAATCTGCGACATAACTTCGTTGTCAATTCCCGATGGTCGCTGATCTACTACCAGTAAAGTGACGAAGTATTTCCGCATCTCCCGGGCGATCGTCCCAAAAATCGTTTGACCGACGGTGGCGGGATCAAGGAAGCGGTGGGCTTCTTCGATCGTCACAACTAACTGGCGAGGGCGATCGCTAACGCTCTTGGTTTGCAGAAACTTCTCCGCCTTCAGCACATAGCTGGCATGAATTCGCCGGGCAATGATGTTGGTGGCCAGCATATAGGACAGCAAATTTGATTGAGAGCCAAACTCCACAACGACGTGCTTTCCAGCTTCCAAAGACTCTAGAATCTGCCCCACGTAGTTGTGAGGACAGGTGTTGCGAATATATTTCAGGTCGTCTAGGCGCGTTAGTTTGCGCTGCAACGCCATGATCGAGGACTTGCTGCCCATCTTGGTTTCGCAGAATTCCTGAATCTCGGTGTTGTTCATGGCCAACAGGCGCGTGATCCAAGCTTTACCGAACTCGTTCCGCAGAATGATTGCGTTCTCCAGACTCGCTTCCGACAGGTTTAGTTCGCCCCGCACCAGCAGCAGATCCTCGACATCAATCTGGTCATAGCCAATGTAGAGTTCCTGAGCATCCCGAACGCCCCGCCGCTTGGTGGAGTCAGGGTCGAGGGTGTAGATCTGCACCTGACCGGGGAAGAGTTGCCGTAGACCTTTGACGGTGCTGAACTGCTTGCCTTCTTTTGCCGCCTCCCAGCCATACTCCGAGTGCATATCAAAAATCAAATTCACCGCCGCCTGTTTGCGAATGATGCCCGACAGCAGCAGGCGCGTTAGGAAAGATTTGCCCGTACCCGATTTACCGAACACGCCGTTGCTGCGCTCCACAAATCGATCGAGATCAATGCACACCGGCACATCCATGTCGATCGGCTGCCCGATCGCGAAGTTGCGCCGTAGGGGGTCATCCTCCCAGCCAAACACCGCTCGGAAGTCTCGCTCACTCGCGTCATACACCTGACTAAAGTGACTGGGGATTGTCTTGACGGGCAGTAGCTCAATCTCCTCGCTAGACTGCGGCTGGCGGGCTTTGGATTTGACTTCTAAGTTTGAGTTCTCGCCTTTCCCCTGCTCCTGCATGATCATCAGCATGGGCGTCAAGTCGATCGTTCCATAGGTTCCCGACCCCGCCAGAACTTCTTGCAGGAAGGTGTTCGCTGGGTCAGGTGGATTGGCCAGAATGCGGGGTGTAGAGGTTCCCAGCGTGACATCAGTGAGCATACAGAAGAAGCGCGATCGTATTCCCTGCACCACTAGAAACTTGCCTACCCGCATTTCTTCCACTGAAATGTCGGGGTGCAAACGAACTTCCAGGCCTTGACTGAGGGAACCCTGAATAACTGAGCCAAGCGGCTGTTCCAAATTCATGCGGTGAGTCGACGATACAGCGTATAGATATTAATACACTTGTTCTAGCTTCTAAGCAAGCCGTTTTCCCGAAAGTTTCTTTGCACCCATTTACCTCTGTTTTCTGCGTTGATTCGAATCGCAGCGATCGCAGCCCAACTGGAGCGAACCGCTACAATAGAGCTTCAAGACACCCTGTACTTCTACGTTTGGAGCCACTTTTCCCCAATGCAGCCCACCGACCCCAATCAGTTCACCGACAAAGCTTGGGAAGCCATTTTGCAGTCTCAAGACGTGGCGCGGCGCTATCGGCAGCAGGACTTGGAGGTGGAGCATCTGGTCACGGCGATTCTAGAACTGCCGGACGGGTTGGCGGGGAAGATTCTGGGCAAAGCGGGGGTGGATGTGTCGCGCTTTACTCAGCAGGTGGAAGAGTTCATCAAGCGGCAAACCCGAGTGCAGTACACCAATGCCGATGAGATTTACCTCGGGCCTAAGCTGAATGCGCTGCTCGATCGTGCTGAGGAAGTGCGGCGGGGTTGGAAAGACGACCTGATTTCGATAGAGCATTTTCTGTTGGGACTGACCAAAGACACCCGACTGGGGATCAAGATTTTCCGTGGTTATGGTGTTGATCCCGAACAGATGGAAGCGGCGATTAAGGCAGTGCGCGGCAGTCAAAAGACTGTAACGGCTCCGGCTCCAGAAGCGCCCGAATCTGCTTTGGAACTCTACGGGCGGGATCTAACAGAGCTGGCTCGATCGGGCAAAACTGACCCCGTGATCGGACGAGATGAAGAGATTCGTCGGGTGATTCAAGTTCTCTCCCGGCGCACCAAGAATAATCCGGTGCTGATTGGAGAGCCGGGGGTGGGCAAAACCGCGATCGCCGAAGGGTTAGCCCAGCGCATTATCAATGGCGACGTGCCGGAATCTCTCAAAAACCGCCAACTAATCTCGCTGGACATGGGCGCACTGATCGCCGGGGCCAAATATCGCGGCGACTTCGAGAATCGGCTGCGATCGGTACTCAAAGAAGTAATCGACTCCGACGGCCAAGTTGTGTTGTTCATCGACGAGTTGCATACCGTTATCGGCACGGGTTCAACTCAGGGTGCGATGGATGCGGGCAACTTGCTGAAGCCGCTGCTGGCGCGGGGCGATCTGCGCTGCATTGGTGCAACGACGGTGGACGAGTACCGCAAATATATTGAGAAAGATCCGGCTCTGGAGCGGCGATTCCAGCAGGTGTTTGTCGATCAGCCTAGTGTTGAGGACACGATTTCAATTCTGCGGGGGCTGAAGGAGCGCTACGAAGTGCATCACGGAGTCAAGATCACTGATTCGGCTCTGGTCGCAGCCGCTACATTGTCTTCCCGCTACATTGCCGATCGATTCCTACCGGACAAAGCGATCGACCTGGTGGACGAAGCCGCAGCCAAGCTGAAGATGGAAATCACCTCTAAGCCTGCGGAACTGGAGACGATCGATCGTCGCCTGATGCAGCTAGAAATGGAGAAGCTGTCTCTGGAGGGTGAAGGCAACGGACTAGCTGCCGGATCAGGTCGCGCCGCTAAGGAACGGCTCGATCGAATTGAGCAGGAAATCACTAGCCTGAGCGAGAAGCAGCGCCGTCTAGACAAGCAGTGGCAGGACGAGAAAAACGTCTTGGAGGCGATCAAAAAGCTCAAAGAGGAAGAAGACAGCCTGCGAGTGCAGATCGAGCAAGCCGAGCGCTCCTACGACCTCAACACCGCCGCTCGTCTGAAGTACGATCGCCTAGAGGCCGTGCAGCACGATCGGGAGTTACAAGAGGCGAAGTTTCTGGAGATTCAGTCCCGTGGCGCAAGCTTGCTGCGAGAGGAAGTCATTGAAGCTGACATTGCCGAAATTGTGGCCCGATGGACGGGCATTCCAGTCAACCGTCTATTGGAGTCGGAGCGGCAGAAGCTCCTGCAACTGGAAGCTCATTTGGGTCAGCGAGTGGTCGGTCAGCATGAGGCTGTGGAGGCCGTCGCTGCTGCCATCCGCCGCGCTCGATCGGGCATGAAAGATCCGACTCGACCGATCGGCTCTTTCCTATTCATGGGCCCCACGGGAGTTGGCAAAACTGAACTGGCCCGCGCCCTGGCTGACTCTTTGTTCGATGCTGC
>DATNQR010000617.1:0-9849 GCA_036703905.1 Thermosynechococcaceae cyanobacterium | reverse complement strand
GTGGGCACCCCCGATCGGCTCTGGCAGGACTTCGTCAATGATGCCCAGTTGCTTCAGGTCAGGGGAAGTGATCCTCAAAGCTTCGGCTGCCTGGGTGGACTTAGCAGCGTCTCGCCATAAAATAGCAGCGCAGGCTTCTGGCGGAGCCACACTGTAGACTGCATGTTCAAACATCAGCAGTCGATCGCCTACGCCAATCCCCAAAGCACCACCAGAGCCGCCCTCGCCAATCACAGTACAAATGATGGGTACATCAAACCGGAACATCTCCCGTAGGTTGTAGGCGATCGCCTCGCCCTGGCCAAAAGCTTCAGCATCCAGACCTGGCCAGGCAGCAGGCGTGTCGATAAAGGTGAGGATCGGCATCCCAAACCGATCGGCGTGTTCCATCAAACGAATAGCCTTGCGGTAGCCGCCAGGAGCAGCCATGCCAAAGTTGCGGGTGATGTTGTCTTTTGTATCGCGCCCCTTCTGTTGCCCCAGCATAACCACAGGCTGATCGGCAAACCGCGCTACGCCCCCCACCACTGCGGGATCGTCAAAGCCGCCGCGATCACCGTGGAGCTCCATCCACTCATCGCTAATGGCTTGGATATAGTCCAGAGTGCTGGGACGGCGAGGATGACGCGCCACTTGCAGCCGTTGCGATGGGGAAAGCCCATTGAAAATTTCCTGGCGAAGCTGCACAGCGCGGGCCTCAAGCTGACGAATTTCCTCAGAAACATCAACGTCATTCTCTTCAGCAAGTTCCCGGATCTGCATAATCCGCGCTTCCAGATCAGCCAGAGGCTTCTCAAAATCCAGCAGGATAGGTTTACGTTCGGTGGGCATGGGGCAGCAGGGATAAATCGGCCAATTGTCATTCTAAGGGAACGAAGGTCACATTCGCTCCGCTAACTCTTCATTCGCCAGTTCATCCCATTCCTCAAACCAGTAGAGGTCGGAACCCATGTTTCACAGATACCTCACCAATCTGCTCCATTTTTTCCACAGTGATATGGTTGCGGCCCCAGGAAAAGTTGGTATGCCACTTCTCAAACTCCAAAAGCATTGATTCAGCAAAGCAGGCGAAGAGTTGTCGGGCGGGAACATCCATGTTGACGATGTTCATAATCTTCCACTCAATGTCCAACGAGTGTTCCACAATGCCGCCGTTCAAAACGTGAATGCCAGGATGCTGAAGCTTAGTTCCTAGGTTTTTGGGATAGCCACCGTCAATCAGCAGACAAGGCTGCTTCAAGGTCGCTGGATCAATCTCCACTCCTTTCGGCATACTGGCAACCCAAACGACAATGTCCGCCTGGGGTAGCGCTTCCTCCAGGCTAAGAATCTTGCCGCGGCCCAGTTCCTCCTGGAGGGCCTGAAGCCGTTCCTGGTTCCGCGCCACCAGCAGCAGTTCTGCTACGTCAGCCCGGGTATTTAACCAGCGACAAACAGCACTTCCAATATCGCCCGTTGCGCCACAAATTGCTACCGTTGCCTTGGATAGCTCAATGCCCACTTGGGGAGCAGCTTGCTCAACTTGGCGACAGATCACATAGGCAGTGTGAGTGTTGCCTGTGGTAAAGCGTTTGAAGTCCAGCATGACGTTGCGGACTTGCTGAATTTGCTCCAGGTTGAAATTCTCGAAGATGATCGAAGAAAAGCCTCCCAACGCCGTAATGTTAATGCCGTGCTTTTGAGCGTGGGCCATAGCATTAATGACTTTCCGAGTAGCTGCTTTAATCCGGCGTGTAGCCAGCATTTCCGGCAGAAAGCAGGACTCAACGTATCGGCCTTCGATCGTCTGGCCAGTGATGCTGGTGACTTTGATGGTGTCCACAATCTGTGGGGGAGCGCTGCACCAGAAATCCAATCCCTGATCGGCGTATTCTGGGTAACCCAGATCTTTAGCGACAGTTTGAGCGTGTTCTAGACTAGTGAGATGACCAATTAAACCAAACATGGACGACTCTGCAAGACGGAGGCAGGAAGGAAGTTAACTTGATAAGCAAACCTGAGCACAGGAACTGAAAGAGTAGCTAGGGCGACAGACCCTGCTGCTCTACCAGACAGCACTGATTGAAAAGGGTAATTGCAATGACTAGCAAGCCTGACGATTGAAGTCAGGATGAGCGATCGTGAAGGGTTGAGTTCAACCTTTAGGGCCACGATCGCTCTGGCAAAATAGGTCAGAACCTCCTACCTACACAAGCCTTTAGGCTGCTGCCAGACCCATTGCTGACATTCGCATGATGTCGCGGGTTGAGAAGCCGATGTTGCCAAGAGCCTCACCGTACTGAATCATGAAATCCTCTACCAAAGCATCTTTGTCCATGCCCAGAACATGAGCATCGTCTTCCACCTGGTTGAGCATTTTCCAGACTAGAGGCAAGTTGTCCCGGTTAGCTTGCTCTAGCTCTGCTTTCGAAGCTTCAAAGTTTGCCTTCAGCCACTCTTCACCAAAGTTGAGGTGGGAGTATTCATCTTTGACTACGCCTTCGGTGATCTTGCGAGCAAAGTCATCAGCGACAGGAATGTAGATGTTGTAGGCAGCGATCGCAAAGCACTCAATGATTAGCGACTGAATCAGCAGACAGGTGACAATATTGCCCTCAGCCGATGCCACCTGAAAATTGCCGTGGAGCTTCGAGAAAAATTCGCGGGCAAATTCTAGATCCGGCGTGACTTCAAGATTACGTCCACAGGCTTCAAACCCTTTTTTGTGGCGGTTCTCCATCTTAGCCAGACTGAGTAACTGGTCGTGGTTGTCCGGCAACAGTTCTGCCAACTTTACGTAGTTCTGATTAGCTTCCTGCTCACCTTCAATCACAATCGCGTTGATCCGACTGTAGGCATCTTTGTAGGTGTCACTGTGGAAGTCGATAGCAACATCAGCTTCTAGTTGTGGCATGGATCTGTTTTCTCCTCACGAGTACGGCCGATTTGACTTGGCCTTGAGATAGGGTGGGGCAAGGTCGAAGGCGCCTAGTTCACGCTTTCGCCTGTACCGTATTACTGTAGCTTTTTCTGACGGGAACGGGACTTATCTGTGACTCAGCATTGCCTATGTGTATCAATGACGAGCGCGATCGAAAAAAGTGCCGCCCTCTTCAAAACTCAACCGCTCCAGCTATGGATTCAGGTCAAGTAGCACAGGCTGGCTTGATGATTCTACTCGATTCCACCAGTCTGCCCGATAAGCTGGAGGGAGAGATTTTCAAAAAATCGATCGCTTCCTGAATCAGCAATGAAGATCCCCGCCTCACTCCTCTCCCCCTTCCTACTGCTGTTGGCTGGATTAGTACTGTTGCCGTTAGGCCTAGCAGTGATGCTGTCGTTTGTGCCCGTGCAGCCGATCGACTCAAGGAATTGGACAGGACAAAACTATCGGCAAGCCTGGGTGCAGGGGGAGTTTCTGCTAGCGTTCGCAAATTCGACGATCGTGGCGATCGCGGTGACACTGATTCAAATTACGACTTCGGCGCTGGCAGGTTACGCGCTGGCACGGCTCAAATTTCGAGGACGAGAAATCATTTTGTTGCTTGTGCTGGCAACACTGGTGATTCCGTTTCAAATGCTGGTGATTCCTATTTTTCTGATCCTAAAGTGGGGTCACTTGATTAACACCTACGGAGCTTTGATCTTGCCGACTGCGGTCAATGGATTTGGGATATTTCTGCTGCGGCAATACTTTCTAACAATCCCCATAGAGTTGGAAGAAGCGGCTGCTTTAGACGGGGCAACTCGCTGGCAGATTCTCTGGCGAGTGATGCTTCCTTTGGCGCGCCCTGCTTTGACGACGGTGTTTCTGTTTGCCTTCATTGCTGAGTGGAACGATTTGTTTAAGCCACTGGTTTTTACCACGCGCCCAGAACTCAAGACGGTGCAGTTAGCCCTAGCGGGATTTCAAGAGCAGTTTACTAATAACTGGCCATTGATGATGGCGGCAGTAACGATCGCCACAATTCCTGTAGTGCTGTTGTTTCTTGTGGGTCAGCGCCAGTTCATTCAAGGAATTGCAACGACTGGAATCAAGAACTAAAGAACCAAAAGCTACAGCTTTTTCCAGGCTGCTGAGGTATGAAAAACGGGATGCAGGGCTTCCTACCCTTGTCTGGGAGCGCACCCCACACCCATACCTCACTAGATTTGGAAACGCTATAAGAAATCGAGAGCTAAGGAATCAAAAGCTAAGAGATTAAGAACTGAAGCGAGGATAGAGATGAATCTGAAGAAGCTGGGTTTGGTGTTGTTTGTAGTTTCGTTTGTCCCCTGGTTAAGCGCCTTTGCTGTGCCGTTTTTGCCCTTGTCGATCGCCCAAAAATCCCTGCTTGCGCCCCTATTATTTGTCGTTGGCGAGGTGCTGTTTTGGGTAAGTTTGGCAATCTTGGGTAAAGAGTCGGCTGAGCGCTACCGGCGCTGGTTCAACCCTCGATTCTTAGGGCGCAAATTGAAGCGGGTGTGGAGACAGTTTCTCTAGGCTGTGCGGCGATAAACCTAATCAGTTTCGGTGCGACGGCGACAGCCTTTGATGCCCAAAGAAGGGTTTTTTCGATAGGCGTGGTCGGTCATCCAAACGCTGAGGTAACGATCAGAAGAAATATGGTACAGGTATTCGGCTGTGGGATCGTAATTTATGCCTACTTTCAAGTTGGAGTAGTCGTCCTCGCAAATCTCAAAGCCGAAGCGCACCGTGATCTGCGCCACCAAACATTCTGGTGTATCGGCAGTCTCTCCTAACAAATCACGCTCCTGCCAGAATTTTTGCAGGAACGACTCCAAAGTTGGCAGGATCTTCTGAGGAGTGCCATTCCGGCTGGCGTAGATAATGGCGGGATTACCTTCTACAACAATGTGGCAAGGATGAGGCATAGGGATGCAGGCTCGCAGAGTAGGGCTATAAACCATTACCACTAAAAACCTACCCTGCTCTACCCTCGCAGGAGAAGAACAGAGTAGGACTGGAAGTGAGGCGGCTTCTGCGGCAATAGAAGGCAGCGCCTTCTACAGATCCTTTTCGGCCAGTTCACGGGTCATGTAGTCAAAAGGCTGATCTAGGAAGCTACCTGGGTTCAAGCCCGCAGAAGTCACTTGCTCTTTCACAAGGTCTTTGAGGATCTGAATACCGCGCACGGTGGGGCCGATCGGCACTCCTAGAGAGTTGTAGGTTTCCCGCAATCCTTCCAAAACGCGCTCATCTAGCACGTCCATGTCTCCAGCGACCAGCGCGTAGCTGGCATAGCGGAGGTAGTAGTCCATATCCCGCAGGCAGGCAGCATAGCGGCGGGTGGTGTAGGCATTGCCGCCGGGACGAATCAACTCCGGCAGTTCATCAAACAGTTGTAGTCCTGCCTGCTTGACAAGCTGCGCTGCATTTCCGTTGATCACGGCAGCGGCTTGCACTCGCGCAATGCCCGTGTCGAAGTAGGATTTCAGATTGTCGATGGCATTGCGATCGAGATATCGGCCACTCACATCGTAGTTTCTGATCAAGCTGGTCACTGCATCCCGCATGGAATTCTCCAATCGTCCTAGAAAAATGAGTTTGCTAATTTCCGATTCGTCTTGCTTGGGGTGCTAACGATCGCCCCACCAGAGCTACAAATCGCTCGAAAGGCACTTATCAACCGACCTTGTTTTCACCCGAGCCACCCTGCTTTTTATTGCAAACCCGACCTGCAACTCAAGCAGCATGAACGCTTAGACGCAAGGGTTAGTTTATCATGCAGGCTTGAGTGCTACCGCTACCGATACTTGACTCTTAACGGTTTGTCACACAAAGTTTTTGAGGCTTCAATTCCTAGCTGTTCTGGCGTGAAGTGAGCAAGGCGGCAATCTTAACCTGAACTTAAGTTTGAGCGATCGCGATGCAGTTTTGTATACTCAGATACAAAAAGCGCTTGCGCCGCTCTCTAGGATGATTCAGACATAAAACTCAACCACAACTCTCCAGGATTCACTCCCTAGAGAGCGGCTTGGAGGCTTAAGCGGAGAGATTCTTCTTTCTGCCCTAGAGGTAGCCCAGTAATTTAAGGAGTACTTCATGACCACCCCGCAGGAAATCCTGGAATGGATTCAGAGAGACAACATTCAGTTCATCGATCTGAAGTTCATCGACACCCCAGGAATCTGGCAGCACTTGACCCTGTATCAAGATCAGATCAGTGAGAGCAGCTTTACCGAGGGCGTTGCTTTCGACGGCTCCAGCGTCCGGGGTTGGAAAGCAATCAACGACTCAGACATGGCGATGGTTCCCGATCCCAACACCGCATGGATCGATCCCTTCATGGCGGAACCGACTCTGAGCCTGGTTTGCAGCATTATTGAGCCGCGCACAGGGGAACCCTACAGCCGCGACCCACGATCGATCGCGCAGAAAGCAGTCGAAGCCGTGCAAGCTTCCGGCGTTGGCGATACAGTCTACTTTGGCCCCGAAGCAGAATTCTTTCTGTTCAACAACGTTCAGTACGACCAAACTCAAAACTCTGGTTACTACAAAGTAGACAGCATTGAAGCAGGCTGGAACTCTGGGCGTGAAGAAGCAGGGGGCAACCTGGGCTATAAGATCCGCAACAAAGAAGGCTACTTCCCTGTTGCGCCGACGGATACTCTGCAAGATATCCGCACTGAAATGCTGTTGAAGATGAAGCACTGCGGCGTGCCGATCGAGAAGCACCACCACGAAGTCGCCACGGCAGGTCAGTGCGAACTGGGCTTCAAGTTTGCGCCTCTTGTGCAGGCAGCAGACTTCCTGATGACCTACAAGTACTGCATTAAGAACGTGGCTAAAAAGCACGGTCTGTCGGCAACCTTCATGCCCAAGCCGGTGTTTGGTGACAACGGAACCGGGATGCACTGCCACCAGTCAATTTGGAACGGCGGTCAGCCTACGTTTTTTGGTGATGGCTATGCCCAACTGAGCAAAACGGCGTTGCACTACATCGGCGGACTGCTGAAGCACGCTCCTGCTCTACTAGCTTTCACTAACCCCACCACCAACTCCTACAAGCGTCTGGTTCCAGGCTTTGAGGCTCCGGTGAACTTGGCTTACTCTCAGGGCAACCGATCGGCTTCGATTCGGATTCCCCTATCCGGTGACAGTCCCAAAGCCAAGCGTCTGGAATTCCGGTGTCCCGATGCGTCTTGTAATCCTTATCTGGCCTTTGCCGCAATGGTTTGCGCCGGACTGGACGGGATTAAGAATGAAATCGATCCCGGCGAGCCTCTGGACGTAGACATCTACGAACTCAGTCCAGAGGAACTATCGAAAGTCCCTTCTACACCGGGTTCGCTGATGGATGCCCTCAAGAGTCTAGAGAACGATCACGAGTTCTTGACGGCTCCCGGCGTGTTCACCGAAGACTTCATTGAGAACTGGATCACCTACAAGCTCGATCGCGAAGTCATCCCCATGAGCATTCGGCCCCACCCCTACGAGTTCATGCTCTACTACGACGTTTAATGAGTGACGTTTAGTGAGTGACGCTTCATCTTTGATACCTGAATGACCCTCCGCAGCCATCCGATCGGGTGGCTGTTTTTTCGGGTGGCCGTTTATGCCATCAGACGATCGCCTGATGGCGTGTGCCTTGGCTGACATGGGGCATAGCGTCAGCCGCGTTAATCTTCTAGAAGCAGGAACTCTGCCGCCTCCAAGTGAGATGTTGAGCTGTCTTAAAATTTATGTCCAACCTATCTCGTAGAGAATTTTTGGGTTTCTTTGGGACTGGGGTTGCTGCAACTACCCTCACCCCGATCGCCAATCAGCTCTTGGGTAGCGCTGAAGCGATCGCTGCGGAGTCTCTTTCGTTCACGCCAGTACGAGTGCCGCACCCGTTGCCTGTTTATCGATCGCAGAAAAGCTTCCTGGCTACAGGAATTAACCAGGGAAAGACTTTAGCTCCAGCGACCACGCTCCAGACAATGAATCTGGCTAAATTTCACGCCCAGGATGATGTAGTTGTGCCGCCGGAGTTTGAGCGGTATGTGCTGGTGAGTTGGGGCGATCGGGTATTTCCCAACCCCGATGATTATTTCGGTTACAACAACGACTACGTTGGGTTCGTGGGCATCAAAGACAGCCTCAACGACGGCTATCTCTGGGTGAACCACGAATACATCAGCTTTCCAATTTCCCTATTTGCGCCCCAGACCTCAGAGGACCTAGTGGCAGGGAAGTTTGCAGCAACAGGTTCTCAAGTTGTGCCTGGCTTTCCCACCCAGAAGGGGCGAGAGTTGCTGGGTGAGTTTCTGTACAATCTGGGCGGGTCGATCGTCCGTATCTCCCGCCAAAACCAGGGCGATCGCTTCACCGTGGTTAAGGATGCCAAGAATCGCCGCCTGCACGGACTGTCGGGTTTGAAGCTGAACCAGCAGCGATCGGATGCCTACAAGACCGTCACTGATTGGGGCAGCAAATCGCATCAGCAAGGGGACGAGAATTACTTGATGGCAACTGGGCCGGCAGCGATCGACGTATTTCCCCTCAGCGTCGATGGACTGGGCAACAAAATCATTGGCACAGCCTACAACTGCTCTGGCGGCACAACGCCCTGGGGCACAATCCTTTCAGCAGAAGAGAACTTTCAGGGGGGCAGTGGCGCGTTCGTCGGTGTAACTGAGCCAGTTAACCCCAATGGAACCCAGTTAATCGATCCTAAAGGTGACAAACTCGACGCTCAGGGCTACACAAAAGGCACAGTTGGGGCTGAGTTTGGACTGGTAGGCGAGAAGTACGGCTGGATGGTGGAAATTGATCCAGCCCAGCCCGACTTTCGCCCCCGCAAGCACACTACCCTAGGTCGGTTTCGTCACGAAAACATTGCAATTCGGGCGGTAGCAGGGCAGAAACTGGTGGCGTATCTAGGGGACGATCGCCGGGGTGGGCACACCTGGAAATTTGTCAGCAGCGATCGCATCACCCAGCCTACTGACAAGCGCAACAGCCAGCTATTTGAAGCCGGAACGCTCTATGTTGCCCAGTTCCAGCCCAACGGGACAGGGCGTTGGATTCCTCTAAAACTGGACACGCCCACCGCTCCCAACCGTCCTTCTCAGCTAACCGCCAACGACTCCGCCAAACTTCGTAAAGGCAACACCACTCTGCCCCAGCGTCCTGCCGGGGGCTTTCTCACAGTCACCCTGGACAACGAAGCCAGCGTGATTCCGCAGTACCTCGGCAAATTTCTGAAGGACTTTTATCCGTCTCAAGGTGCGGTTTTGGTGGATGCTTTCGCCGCTGCCAACCTGGTAGGTGGTACTCCCACCGCCCGTCCCGAAGACCTGGAAATTCACCCCCGCACGCAGGAGGTGTTCATTGCCTACACCGATGGCGAACCCGGTAGCGATGGCTACCCCGACTCACGGATTTTTCAGATCAGCAAGCCAAGTGCAGCGATCGCGGCTCCCCAGCCTGCTGGGGCAATCTACAAGATCACCGAAGATAGCGCCGACGGTTCAGGGCTGACCTTCCGATGGGCCCGGTTTGCCAAGGGCGGGGAAGCAGGGGCAGAAGGTGGGGCGGGTTTTGCCAGTGTGGATAACCTGGCGTTTGATGGGGCTGGCAACCTCTGGGGCGTAACTGATATGTCCACGGGTGCTCACAATGGCTTTGATGCGGGAGTGGCAGGAACTGCCCTGACGATCGATCATCGGGTTTCCAGCACCGTTAGTAAAGCCGCCAGCAAGCCGAGTCAGACTGGGCAAGTCTCGAATCTAGTGGCCGTTTTCGGCAACAACTGGCTGTTCTACATTCCCATGCAGGGGCAGAACGCAGGGGAAGTGGTGCCCTTTGCTTACGGGCCGCCACGCTGCGAGTTGACCGGCCCAACCTTTGTAGGCGACACCCTGCTGCTCTCTGTGCAGCAT
>DATNQR010000616.1:0-2752 GCA_036703905.1 Thermosynechococcaceae cyanobacterium | reverse complement strand
CATCAGTGCTTAAAACCGAGTTTGACACAGGCGGCAGTCTGCAAAAGTTACTGTTGCGCTACGTGCAAGCGTTGTTGGCCCAAACTTCTCAGTCGGTAGCTTGCAATCGCTTCCATACCACGGAGGAACGCTTGGCTCGGTGGCTGCTGCTAGTTGCCGATGCTGTTTCCAGCAAAGATTTTTTCCTCACCCAAGAGTTCATTGCTCAGATGGTGGGAGTCCGGCGGGCAGGAGTGACAATAGCGGCAGGCAACCTGGCGCAAGCCGGACTGATTCGCTACAGCCGAGGTCGGATTGAGATCATCAATCGCCCTGAGCTAGAGGAGTTTTCCTGTGAGTGCTACGGCATGATCCGCAACGAGTTCGATCGTCTACTCAGGTTCAGTCCTTGAATCTTGGGTGGTTGTTTACTCCAATCCGTTAGTCTCGCTAGCTTCAGATAGCAGGGTCAAGTTTCTCCGGACTCGATTTCTTGGTAGCACAGTCAATTTAGTCTGTCGTAGCGAGATTGAGGCACCAAACCCTTCTAGAGCAAAAATATTGCCGTATTCCAGCAGAGGAACGCTCGCTTTGGCTCAACCGTTAGCGGATCTCAAGGATTTATAGCGGTTGCCTGTAAGGTTGCGGCATCGATAGTCACCCAATCAGGCTGTTGCATCCTTGAGAACTGCTTCCATTGCATCACGCGAAGGTCGCTAGCACCTCGTCCACCACACCGACCGCAGCCGCGATCGCGCTTTCCAGCTAGGACAAAGAGGCTTTCCGAGTTTTCCGACTCTATGCAAATAGCCAAGTCGGAATATCGGAAAACTTGCTCCTCTTAAGTGGCACAACGGCTAGAACCCGCATTTTTTCGTTAGTCTAGTATGCCTAATTGCGAATTCAGCAATTAGGCGGACTATCACGACTCAGAGACTGCAACCTTTACAGACGCAGCGTAAAATTTCTGGACTACCAAGAGATGAAATTTGGACTATAAAGCGATCCAAACCCCCTACGGTGCGATCGCGCCTAGACGCACTTGAAGAGAAGGTGAGAAAGCTGGACTGATGCTGACTTACTCCTAAACCTATAAGACCTTTAGAGGTTTAGAGATTAAACATCTGGTAGAGACAAAGTAGCTTTACCCTGATACTGTTAAGGTCTAATACCTTTCTACCTTTATGCTCACCGTCTCGATCTTCAACTTCAAGGGGGGAACCGGGAAAAGCACCACGGCGATCAACCTGGGGGCAGCGCTGGCGATCGCTGGCTACCGTACCCTGCTAATTGATTTGGACGGACAGCGAACCTTGTCCTTCGGGCTGGGTGTGGACGGTCAAACTCCGACCGCGCTGGACTGGCTCACGAGCGCTGCTGAAGTAACCCCGCTCAACACTTCAGTTAAGGGGTTATCAGTTATGCCTGGTGACATTGGGATGTTCCGCCTCAGCACCGATGCTGACTTGTTCACTCCATCGCTTAAACATCTAATACCTTTAGGGCTTGATGTGGTGCTGCTGGATTGCCCACCGGGGTTAGGGGTGGCATCGGTGCAGGCGATTCTGAGCAGCGATCGGGTGTTTGTGCCCACGCTCTGCGAACCTGCCGCGCTGAAGGGTTTGTCTGAGGCTGTGGAGTTAATTCGAGGTGAGGATACTCAGAAGCCGATCGAGGTATTGAGGACACGCTACCGCCCCCGCCTGGTGCTGACCAGGGAGGCAGATGATCTGCTGGTGGCCAGCGCTGAGGATCTGGGCTATCGGCTGCTTCATGCCAAGATCCCTGAGAACATCCCGGTGGCAGAGTCGATCGCCCAACAGCAACCCGTGTTGGAATATGCACCGCGATCGACTGGAGCACTTGCCTACACTTCGCTCTGTAAGGAGTGCGTCAAGTTGTGGAGGTTGAAGCCATGACCGCGCCGCGCCGGATGAAGGGTTTAGGGAAACTGAGTGATTTCGGTAAGACCAGCGAAGCGCCGCCCGTGCCGGAGCTGCCCAGTGCCGCCGCGCCCACGCCAGAGGTTTTGTACGAAACTCCACAGCCCAGCAATGCTCCAACCAAACCAGCAGCGAAGGCATTGACGACAGTGAACATCAAACTACTGCGCTCTCAGCACGAATGGCTGAACGACACGGCCCGACAGGTTAGGGACAACAATACCGATCCCGTTCCTGCCAGCGATCGGGTTTACCCTCAGCACTTGATACAGTTAGCGATCGACTTGATTAAGTCCTCTGACGTGGACTGGGAGAAGGTTCGCAGCGTGGAAGAAATCCGCCAACGGCTAAACCTCGAATAGCCTAAAGTCATAAAGGTATTAGAGGTTAAGACGATAAGACAGCAGTTATTAAGAACAGCCGATCTCCAGCGTTGATCGGTTGATTTATAAACCGCATGGTATAAACCGCGCTGGACGGTGAAGAGTGCAGATGACAGGTCACTCTCTCAGAACGTCTAGGGAACAGCACTTAGCCTACTGTCGATTCCAAATCCTTAGCAGGTAGACCCACGATCGTCGCCATTTTTTTGCGACATTTTGCACGATCGCAGCCCTGGCAGCCCAGCCTTATCCCCCATGATCGTAGCCAAGCCTCTTTGCAACCCTTTCAAACCAAGCATTGCTGTGAGAGATGAACTTTAGATCGTACTCAAGAAGCTTGTCAGTTAATCTCTCATAAGTTTTCCAGTGCATTCCTTTCGGTCGGGACGGGGGAAACAGATATCCTGTCGAGAGTCGGCAGAAGTTTTGCCCCTTGAGTTTGCGCCC
>DATNQR010000615.1:0-2811 GCA_036703905.1 Thermosynechococcaceae cyanobacterium | reverse complement strand
TACCCGTTCTGGTGCTGCAATGGTTGAGCCTAGCGGGAATTTTGGTGGGCGTGCATCCCAGAATTTTGAATCCGGCGATCGAGTTTTTGGGCAAGCTAAAGCCGTCTAGAACCAGAAGTTCTGGGCATTCCTCACGTTCACTCACGAAAGATAGTTTTGGCGTGGGGGAGAAGGGAATAGGAGAAAAGCAAGAGAAGGAGAGCAAACGCGAGGATGCTGTGAAGCTGGAGCAGTATCCGATCGTGCCTCTGCTAGGGGAACTAGGGTTTGTGGTGCTGCGAGGGGTGGGGTTTTTGCTCACGTTCCTGGCAGTTCATCCGAGCGCCCCAGAAGTGCCGCTTTTGCTGGGTGCATTCAGCTTGGCGTGGCTGCTGGGGCTGGTGGTTCCGGGTGCGCCAGGAGGCGTGGGTGTGTTTGAGGCAACAGCGATCGCCCTGCTCCAGTCCACTTACTCGGCAGCGGTGATTCTGAGCGTAGTGGCGCTGTATCGGCTGATTAGCGTTTTGGCAGAAGGGTTGGGGGCAGGACTAGGTTGGCTAGTAGATCGTCGCTAGAGTCAACCATCGGCTGGGGGAGGTTCGATCGTAGGTTGCAGCGATCGTAGGTGCTCAGGAAGTTGGGTGTTTTCAGCGATCAGTGCTGTCTCTATCTGTTCTGGGGTGAGCTGTCTTACCCCTCGCAGATCGGCACCTTTCAAGTTCGCTCCGTGCAGGTTCGCCCCGTGCAGGTTCGCCCCCCGCAGATCCACCCCCCGCAGATCAGCATCTGTCAGGTCAGCTTTCGCCAGATCGGCATCGCGGAACACGGCCCCAATCAGTTCAGCGCGGTGGAGCAGGGCGGCTGTGAGAACGGCATTACGGCAATTCACTAAACCGAGGTATGCGCCTCTGAGGTCGGCTTCGCGCAGATCGGCTTCGCGCAGGTCGGCTTCGCGCAGGTTCGATCGGCTGAGGTCTGCCTGTTTAAAGCTCACGCCCCGGAAGCAAAAGCCCTTGAAGGTGGTCTGGCTCAAGTTTGTGCGATCGAGGACGATCTGCTGATTATCGGGATCGCGGCTGGTATCTCGCCGACCCATCACCTTCAGCACCGCCTGCACGTCGTTGGGCAAAGGCGACACATCGGGTAGGGGTTCGTCCAGTTCTGTCTCCAGCGCTGCGGGATTTAGAGCTGACGATCGGGGAGATTTGGACTGCACAAAGGAGGCAAATAGCTCCATGATCGTCCAGTTGTCTTTTTCAGAATCTCGCGCCACTCGCTCCAATCCGTAAATGCCCGCCAGTCGCACCTCTGCTGAGGGGTTGCCCAACTGCTCCACCGCTTTGCCGAACCGCTCAATGATCTGTTCTTCCTCGATCGCTTGGACGTGTCGCCAGGTGAAGTAAGCAGTGGTGAAGAAGAATAGCCCGACCAAGGCTTGGATCAAGCTGCCATAGACTGCGTTTTGTAGAGTGACTTGATCTTGCTCGATCGTCAATCGGTCTTTCTCGATCGTCAGTCGCTCTTTCTGGCTGACTCTTTCGGCCAGGTCGTTCACTTGCTGACGGACTGCGACAAGTTGCTGGTTCAGTTGCTCCTTACGGGGCACGAGGGATGAATCAGCAGCTTGCTCTTGTAACCTAGCGGTTCGTTGCTCCAACTGGTCTTTGGCAGGACTATCTGGCAGGAGGTTCACCTGCTGTCTCAAGGTGGCGAGGCCCTGGTTGAACGGCTCCGACTGAGTAACTGGCAGGGTGTCGATCTGCTGCTTTAGCTGGGTCAGTTGTTGATCCAACTGCTGCTTCTGGTCTACCGCTTCTGGAAGCGCACGAATCTGCTGCTTCAGCCCTCGGAGCCGTCGCGCTAGCGTACTGACATTGCTCTGCTGCACTGACCACAACAGCACCAGCAGCCCAATCAGAACCGTTGCGCCCAGAAGAAAGGGCGATCGCCAGGTCTTTGAGATTGCCATCGTCAAGCTTCTGTATTTACGCATCGCCCCTCGCTTGCGCTCGCTGCCTCTCCTTATCTTGCCTCAGACCCAGCCCGATCGCGAATACCCTGAATCGATCCACGCGCTTACCTAGGAGCGCGTGGGATTCAAGACTGAGGCAAAGATTGCAGGCGAAATCCAACGAATGGCAATATTCAAGGGCAATGTTCAGAAGAACGATCGCTCTAAACTCTGCTGTAGATTCCAGGGGCGTAGGATTCAATCACGCTCCCAGTGATGGCGTGAGTCACCATTAAGTAATCGCAAGCGGGACACTGAGTTCGCACCTGATCGGACTCAGCATAATGCCGCTCGGCAGGATGACCGCAGTTCGGGCAACGGACTTCCATAACGGTTTTCTGGCTAAACATGGATAAATTCAGTGTGAGAAGGAGTGGAAATGAAAGAGGAATGAAGCAAGTTCTGAGGCGAAATCAGTCGAAAGGTCTTGAGCAAATCGATCGCGGCAGAACTCTAAATAGAGAAGAAGACTCTTCTATCTCCACTATCCAGCATGGTCAAAGGTTAACCCTCTAACCCCAGCTAGAGATCAGAAGGTTTTTACGATTTACTACTGAGGATCAACGAAATCTAGTTAGGTTTGCTGTCTTTGCTGAGTAGCAAGGAAAAGGCTGATTAGCAAGGAAAACCTAAACTCAGTTTGAGCGAACTCAGTCCGAACCTACTAAACCTGGATGAAGTTACTGCGAGATTTCCAGCACTCCATCTGAAGAGGTGAGTGCTGATCGCTGACTGCAAACTAGGGATCACCACTCAAGCTGGGTCAGCTACGCTTAGTTGATCCGCGATCGCAGTAATTTGCTCTCGCCAGTAGAGTTGTT
>DATNQR010000614.1:0-4485 GCA_036703905.1 Thermosynechococcaceae cyanobacterium | reverse complement strand
GAGTGGACTGACCGCCGCAGAAATTCTGAGCCTGTCTCCTGAGTTCATCCAAAGAACTGGCCTGGATGTCAGCCTCACCCCTTCCCGATCGAACGGCTTCTACAACATCTTTAAGAAAATGCAGCAGAAGACTCTGGAAGTGGAAGCAAGCAGAGAGCGATCGCAGCAGAGTTAGTCAGTCGAGAAAATTAGTCAGTCGGAAAAATCAGTCACGAATCCAGCCGGGCCAACCCTACTTCTGAGGGTCGGCTATGTTGCCCAAGCGATCGTTAATGGAGCGCAACTCTAAGTTGATTTCTCGCTGACGCTGAATCAGAGAGTCCAAATCGGTTTGGGTGGCAGCACCCGATCGGCTACGACGGCTCAAATCCTCAACTCGGTTCAGGCAATTGTCAAACCCAGTGGCAAAATCGCCGCGAGTTACGGGACGATCGCCTGCTGGACTTCCAGGTTGGACTTGGATGGGACAGTCCGATCGAGGTGCGTCGGTGGCAGGTGTCTGGGCGAGGGTGAGAGAACCGAAGCCAAGTACAAGAGTTGCAGTAGTCAGAACCAAGCTGGACGATCGCAGAAATTCTAAACTTGCCATGTTTTTTCCTGCCGGAGTTGCTCCCTAACCTTAGCAAACCTCTGATGTAGGGCTTCACCAGGAGGGCTTTGCTCAAAACAGGGGCTAAATTCTGTTAAGTTTGATGGAGTTAAGCGGTCTGCACATACTGAGTTCTTCACTTATGCGTCTCCTTCGTTTGCTTGGAATCACCTTTGCGATCGCCTGGCTGCTGGCGACCTCACCCTTGCCTGCCCAAGCCGCCAGTTCTGCTGCAATTCGAGCCTATGATGACGTGGAAGGCGTGACGAAGAATTACGCTGGACAGAGCTTGATTCGATCGGAATTCAACGATGCTCGACTGGAGTCGGCCAACTTCGCGGGCGCAGATTTGCGGGGCGCAGTGTTCAATGGCGCAACTCTAAAGAACGCCAACCTGCACGGTGTGGACTTCAGCGATGGGATTGCCTACCTATCCAGCTTTGTGGGGGCAGATTTGAGCGATGCGGTTCTCACCTCAGCGATGCTGTTGAAATCGAGCTTTCGAGATGCCAATGTGACGGGGGCAGA
Organism: Thermosynechococcaceae cyanobacterium; assembly: GCA_036703905.1. Taxonomy (GTDB): domain Bacteria; phylum Cyanobacteriota; class Cyanobacteriia; order Leptolyngbyales; family Leptolyngbyaceae; genus DATNQR01. The sequence continues at coordinate 3,368 of DATNQR010000614.1, read as the reverse complement.
TTTCAGCTTTGCTGTTCTCGATCGACCCCAGGTACTGATGCTGTGCAAAACGGCTTCCGGCGTGAATCCCACAACTCAGGTAGATACCCGCGAGTCGTTGGGCTGCTCTTGATATAGCCATAGCCTCAAACCCAACATCCCAAACTGTGTGTCTACAGCTACAGTTCTAACTACTTTCTCTCGCTGTGTCGGCGGCTTGATCGCGGCCCCACAGGGCGTAAGATCGGAAGAGACTATACAAGAGGCTGAAGGTCATGGTGGAACGGCAGTCAACAGTCATCATCACGGGGGCTTCGTCTGGGGTTGGATTGCAGGGAGCACGATCGCTGGCTCAGAGAGGCTGGCACGTTGTCCTGGCTTGTCGAGATTTACCCAAAACCGAGCAAGCGGTTCAGTCCCTAGGGATGTCGCCTGACCACTACACGATGATCCACCTTGACCTAGCTAGCCTGGAGAGCGTGCGAAAGTTTGTGCAGGAGTTTCGAGCTACAGGTCGCCCGTTGGATGCTCTGGTGTGCAATGCGGCGGTCTATCTGCCGTTGCTGAAGGAGCCGCTTCGCAGCGCCGACGGTTACGAACTCAGCGTTGCCACGAATCACCTCGGTCATTTTCTGCTGGCGAATCTGCTGCTAGATGATCTGAAGCAGTCGGATGGGCCCGATCGTCGCCTGGTGATTTTGGGAACTGTGACGGCCAACCCGAAGGAACTGGGCGGCAAAATTCCGATTCCGGCTCCGCCAGATCTGGGCGAACTGAAAGGATTTGAAGCTGGATTCAAAGCGCCGATCGCCATGATTGACGGCAAAAAATTCAAGTCCGGCAAAGCCTACAAAGACAGTAAACTCTGCAACGTGCTGACCATGCGAGAGCTGCATCGCCGCTACCACGATACTGGCATCACCTTCAGTTCTCTCTATCCTGGCTGCGTCGCCACTACACCCCTGTTCCGCAACAGCTATCCTTTATTCCAGAAGATCTTTCCCTGGTTCCAAAAAAATATCACGGGCGGCTACGTATCTGAGGAATTGGCGGGCGATCGCCTTGCAGAAGTTGTTGCCGACCCCCACTATCGCCAGTCAGGAGCCTATTGGAGCTGGGGCAATCGCCAGAAGCAAGGCCGCCAATCGTTTGTGCAGGAAGTTTCCGACGAGGCCAGCGATGACGACAAAGCCAAGCGCCTGTGGGAACTGAGCGAGAAACTGGTCGGGCTAGCGTGACTGCGACAGGCAATGTGCAAGTTTCTGGAGCAGCGCTGAAGCAATGGCGGCGAGACGCAAGAGCGCAAGCCCTAGCCGTCGATATCCCGATCGAAGAAGTGGATTGGCTGCTGCGAGAACTTACTGGACTCGATCATCTGACTCTACGCTTGGAAATTTTTCGAGATGGGGCAGAACTCTCCTTGCCTCTGTCCCTGACGGATCTAACTGATCTCTGGCAGCAGCGAGTTCGCGATCGGGTTCCCGTGCAGTACCTCACAGGAACGGCTCCTTGGCGACAGTTCACGCTGCACGTTTCCCCTGCGGTTCTCATTCCTCGTCCCGAAACCGAACTCTTGATCGATCTAGCCCTGGCGGCGGCTCCTGACCTTCTCTCTTCTCCCTGGGCCGACTTGGGAACCGGAAGCGGCGCGATCGCCTTGGGCCTGGCCACTGGCTTCCCCCTGGCCCAGATTCACGCCGTTGATTGCAGCCCGGAGGCGTTAGCGATCGCCCGAATCAATGCTCAGGTTTACGGATTGGGCGATCAAATTCAGTTCCACCTCGGCTCTTGGCTGCAACCGTTAGCGCACCTGCGCGGTCAGCTGGGCGGCATTGTCTCTAACCCACCCTACATTCCCAGCCAGATGGTGCAGGAACTTCAGCCAGAAGTAGCGCAGCACGAGCCGCATTCAGCGCTAGATGGCGGTGCGGATGGGCTGACCTGTGTGCAGCAGTTGGTGAGGGAGTCGCCAGAGTATTTGCGATCGGGCGGCGTTTGGCTTGTGGAACTGATGGCGGGACAGGCGATCGCAGTCGCAGAGTTGCTGCACCAGAACGGAAGCTACCGGGAGATTCAGATTCACCCAGATCTGGCCGGCATCGATCGGTTTGTCCTAGCTCATCGCGCTTGAGGCGATTGGGCTGGAAGCTGAGTGGGGGGCAGGGGTGTGGTTTGCTTAAGGAACTGGATGCGCTTCAGGGTGTCTTGCTGCTGGGCAATGTAGCCTTGCTTCAGGTAAAGTCCGGCCGCTCTTTCGTAGTCGGCGATCGCCGATCGCTGGTTGCCCAGTTTCTCGAACCCTAAACCCCGGTTGTAGTAGACCTCGGCAAATTCTGGGTTGAGTTCGACCGCTCGGTTGTAATCCTTGAAAGCAGCGTTCAGGTCATTGCGGGCGATCACATTGCCCCGGTTGGCGTGCGCTCCCGCCAGCAGCACTCTGTCAGGATTGAGGGTAATTGCACGAGTGTAGTTGTCGATCGCGCTATTTGCATCTCCGCTGGCGAATTCAGCGTTGGCTCGGTTGATGTAGCCCTCGGCAAGGGTAACGTCCAACAGGGTTGCCCGACTCGCATCATCCAGGGCGCGGGGGTTATCTTTCTTGTCGTAGTAGGCGTGACTGCGGTTGCTGTAGGCCAGGGCCAATTTAGGATCAAGGGCGATCGCCGTGTCGTAGTCTTTGATGGCGCTGTCCAGCCTGCCCAAGCGGTGATAAGCCACACCACGGTTGATATAAGCCTGGGTATCGTTGGGATTCAGCTCGATCGCTTTGCTGTAGTCCTCGATCGCTCTCTCGTTGTAGCCGTCTTGAGCTTTCGCCTGCCCCCACTCATTGAACTTCTGCGCTGCCGCCCGATCCACTGGCTTGTTGAACAAGTTGAACGGGAAAAGATTTCTGTAGTAGAGAAAGGACAGCAACCCAGCAATGAGTCCCACAATCAGGGCTGCTCTCAGGAACCCCAGCAACGTGTCACGCTGGCTCTGCCGTGAGTCTGTATCTGATACTTTGTCGGGCAGCTTACCTTGGGCTGTCTCCTGAGGTTTCTGAGCTTCGTTTTTTTGAGCTTCTGGGAAAGTTGTTTCTTCTTGGGAAGTCTTGGAGGAATTCTCGGAATCTTTGACCTGCAAAACGGTTTGCGACTGGTCTTCTGATTGACGATCGGCACGGTTAGACTCAGGTTGAGCCGGGGTGGAGGCAGAACTGGCGGGTCGGCGATCAAAAAATACCGGGGAAGGGGATGCAGGCGGTGGAGCATCCACAGGTTCAGGTGCTACTTTGAGGCGCTGACGGATTGCCTCGACATCTTCATCCTTGAGTTGCAGCACTTGCTTGAGGGAGTCCAAGATCTGCCGATCTTGGTCGTTGAGTGGATTCTGGCGCTGCAAGGCAG
>DATNQR010000613.1:0-8084 GCA_036703905.1 Thermosynechococcaceae cyanobacterium | reverse complement strand
CAGAAAGAACCCGCCCATCCGCTTGTAGGAGAAGCCGAGGCGCTGCAAAGGTGCTTTGTGCTGTGGTTCCAGAAGCTCCAGCCGCGATCGATAGTCCAGCACCAGCACGGGTAGGGCAATGGCCAGAAACAGCAGCAGCAGCGCCCCAAACAGCATCGTCTGACTCAGGGTGCTGGCCACGCCAATCAGAATCAGCCCGATTACCATTGAGTAGCCTAGATCCTTACGGCGCGGCAAATCGAAGCTGTGCAATACCTGAAGCTGCACCAGCAGTTCCGCTAGCACCAAGCGCGTATCGTTCAGCCCAGCCCGTAGCCCCACGAAGAACGCCGCTAACGCCAGCAGCATCCCGATCGCAATGCAGAACTTAGCGGCAATGTTGCGATCGTGCCGCCGCCGCCAACTCCACGAGGCTCCGATAATGCTGAGCGGGATTGCCCAAAGGCTCATTCCGGTGGAGGCGGCAATATCCGTTGCACCAATGCCCACCAGCACCAAGCTCTGAGCCAACACCCGCAGCAGCCAGGATTCCTCAACTTTTAGCGGCGGAGCAGATTCTAGTCGTTGCTGGAGGCGATCGATGAGGGGGAGCGATCGTCGTGCGGCTGGAGTCGTCGCCATGAGTACCCGTCAAAAAGTCTGGTTTTGCCTGGACTGGCTCTAGGATAGGTTGACGTTCTGGGTTGAAGTGGGGTGCAGGGAGCAACGTCCCCAGCCAAGGGCAAAGCCCTCAAGCTCCCTTACCACCTTTATCCCAATTTACTAAAGGTCAACATCTAAAAGTCAACAGAACCTAGTTAGCGAACTTGAGTGTAGGCGGCCTCTGAGATCGTGGGGATCTCCGCATAGCGACCCAGAGCAGACTGCACCACCGAGTAGCCCACAGCAACGATCGTTCCCAAAAAGATTGTGTTGAATAAGGTCTGCTCCAGCAGCGAGCCGCCCAGAATTCCCGCCAATACATAGCGCCACAGAATTGAGATCAAGCTCAGCACGATCCCAAACAGGATTGATTGCATAGCGTTGAATCGGATGAAGTGCGCGATCTTTTCATTTCGTACTACTAGCAGAAACAGCGCAAAGAAAATAATCAGAGGCATAAAGCCCCCAAAGCCGTAGTAGAAACTTAGGAGCGGAGCCAGGGGAATCGCGATCGCCCTAAAAATAGGACTGAGAAACGACCCAGAGCCTACCTGACTTGCACACAAAACGATCACATCCAGCAGGGGCAGCAGGTAGACCAGAGAAGCGAAGATCCGGTCTGCGGGGGTGCTTGATCCACGCCAAGTCATAGTGCGTTCTCCAAAGTAAGAAGGGTCTAGATTACTGCCGACTAGATTATTGCCGAACTATGCCCAGGATAACTTAGTTTTTAGGTCTGCTACTTTCGTGGGTTTTGCGGCTGGTGAGCCGGCTAGTGAGTCAGGTCGATCGCTTCTGGTCATCAGGCTGAAAGCGTGTTTGAGAAGTTCATCAGGGTGTTTTCTACTACCCTGACCACCCAGAAGCTGCTACGGAATAATCAGGGTTTTGGGGTTCGTAAGCGTTACCCTGAGTCGCATTTCAAGCTCAAGCTAACCCTTTTTTAACACCCCTTGAAGCAGCAGGTATAATTTAACTGAAACCGCTTGACCAACCAGGATACAAGCGACAGTACGGCGCAACTAATGTCTAAATCGGTGCCTGAACAAATGGCTGAACATAGTTTGCAGCAATACATCAGATTTGAGAGATTTCAGTGTATCTTAGTGAGTGATAACCACAAGGTTTGAATGTGAGGAGTCATATGTCAGGTATCATTCGTAATTCTTTTTTGGTCGCTCCTGCTCTGCTAGGAGCAGTCGTGTTAGCTTCCAGCGCTGCCTCTGCCGCAGATGTTGCCAAAGCTAATCCTGCTGCAACGGTTAGCAGTCCTGCTCAAATTGCAGACGCAAGTGTTCTTAAGCCTGCGCCCGGTGCCCTCGCTCCCGCTTCCGTCAGCCCCACTGCGGACGTTGCTCCCGCACCTGGCATGACCCAGGTGTATCGCTACGCTAACGAAGGCGCTGTGGTGCAGCAATCTCAAGTTACCTCTGTTTCCCAACTGTCTGACGTGCGCCCCACCGACTGGGCGTTTCAGGCATTACAGTCTTTGGTAGAGCGCTACGGTTGCATCGTCGGTTACCCCGATCGCACCTATCGCGGCAACCAAGCCCTCACCCGCTACGAATTCGCTGCTGGTCTGAACTCCTGCTTGGATCGCGTCAACGAACTGATCGCAGCGGGCACGGCTGACTTGGTGCGGAAAGAAGACCTGGCTGTGCTGCAACGCCTTCAGGAAGAGTTTGGCGCAGAACTGGCAACCCTCCGCGGTCGCGTGGATGCTTTGGAGACCCGCACCGCTACTCTGGAGCGGCAGCAGTTCTCCACCACCACCAAGTTGAGCGGTGAAGTGATCTTCAACATCACCGATACCCAAGGCGACGCAGTGCGCGAGAACGGTAGCCGCGCTGCCCGTGCCATTCCCGGTGGTCGCTTCATCGTTAACAACGCAGCGACTTCCAGTAATCGCGACGATCGCACCAAAGTCTCCTTCAGCGATCGCGTTCGCCTCAGCTTCGACTCCAGCTTCTCTGGGCGCGACCGACTACGGGTTCGCCTCAACGCTGCTAACATCATCTCGAACCAAAACTTCACCGGAACCCAACAGACCCGTCTGGCTTTCGACGGTGACAACAGCAACTCGGTTGTCGTGGACAAGCTGAACTACCGCTTCCCGATCGGTCAGAACCTGCGGGTGCAGATCGACGCGATCAACACCGAGTTCACAGCAGACAGCTTGATCACCACCCTCAGCCCGTTTGAGAGCAGTGGTCTAGGTGCAGTCTCGCGCTTTGGACGGTTCAACCCCTTCTATCGCAACGGTAACGCTTCGGCTCCCAGCACTCAGGGAACTACTTTGTTCGCAGGCAACGCCGGGATCACCGCCGCCTACCGCTTCAGCGACAACTTTAGAGTTGAAGCAGGGTTTGTGAGCGATCGCAGCAGCAATGATCCCTCAGTCCGCAACGGCTTGATCGACGGCTCCTACTCCGCCCTTGGTCAAGTGGTGTTCACCTCCAACGCTTTGTCCGCTTCCATCGGCTATGCCCGCACCTACTTCCCTCGTCTTGACCCTGGTTACAACTTGACGGGTGGTACGGGTAGCTTCTTTGCTCAGCAGCCTCTGAGCAATGCAACAGGTGTTGCTACCGACAACTTCGGAGCGCAGGTGCAGCTCCGGCTTAACCCTCGGTTCTTGGTGGGTGGCTGGTACTCGCTTTCCCTGGCGGATCAGTTGGGCACAGGCAACGAAGCTACGATTCAGACCGGTGCAGTGTATTTAGCGCTGCCTGACTTTGGTAAGAAAGGCAACCTGCTGGGTCTGCTGGCGGGCATTCCGCCCAAAGTGACGCGGAGCGATGTCGCACTGCGCCGCGATAGCGATAGCACTTCCTACCATGTGGAAGCGTTTTACCGCTACCGCTTGAACGACAACATCGCCATCACGCCGGGTCTCTTTGTGATCTTCAACCCAGAAAACAACAACGCCAACTCCACGCAATATGTGGGCACGATTCGCACAACCTTCACTTTCTAAGGTTGTTGAGTCAAAGTTGAATGAAAACTGAAGGGGTATCTCCAATGGAGATGCCCCTTTTTTGCAGTGCTTCTCCTGAGGGACTCAGCGCTTGGAACGAGAGGCTTAAGCTCCTTACTGCCATGCAGCTTCAGCATCGTCCTAAGCTGTCTGGCTACAGCTATGTAGACTTGAAAGACTTTTATGTTTCGCGCTACAAAAGTGGAGGTGCCTGCTTGTCGATCGCCCATGACTGCTCGAAAAATTTCCCTAGAAGCTCTTCAGAAAGTTCGTCAGCGTCTCCGCAACGCGCTAACTTTGCCAGAGTCCGAAAACCGCCCGCGATCGTGGTCATCCTACGACGAGGCTGATGAAATGTCCGCTCCCGAATCTGTAGGAGAACTGGGGGACTTATTCAATTTTGGCAATCCGCTTCAAGAAGTGACCTACGCGCCCAACACTCGCGGTCAGTGGTTCATCAGTTCGATTAACCCTGGAGCAGCCTTGATCGCGCTACCGGGGCTGAGGCTGAGGCAGGGACTACGACTGGTGTGCTATCTCCAGCGCACCCAAGACTCTGGGATTGGCATGACTTGGGCAGTCCCTGAACACCTCAGCACTACTCAACAGCTAGAGCAAACGCTGAAGCAGCACGGTAATCCCCATCCCACTGGAGCGTTGGAGGACGTGATGCTGGCAATGGAGGGAGATCGTGATCCTGGCTCGTTTCTGCTTGCGTCTCTTCTGCGGCGGGAGTTGCGGGAGTTGGGGTCGATCGGCAAGTCCTGTCGCTGGTCGCATCAGCGCTTGATTACTGATCTACCCCACTCGGCCTTGTGGCAGTGGCGAGTTCCTGTGCCCAAAGATCTGTCTCCCAAAGTCCAGGTATTGCCAAGCGGTGAGGCAGCGGTTGAGTTCTTCACCTGCCGCACAATCCCCCCGTTCGCGATTTTCCATCACTTTGATCAGTACGTTCCTGGCCACTACAAAGCAGTTGGGCTGAATCGGGCGATCGCGCTCATACAGTGCTGAACTGTGCCTAATTCCCTGGTTGTCCGGGTGGCAGAGTAATTTCGGCTGTCTCTCCTCGCGCTCCCAACAGCTTTGGTTCGCTCTGGTTATAGGAGAACTTGACCCCGCCTGCATTACCAGCAACCAGCTTCAAAGATTTCTGGGCTGTCCAAGTCTTCTTTTCTCCTTGTTTCAAGATGCCCTCGAAAGCTGGGTTGCTGTCTGTTTCGATCGCCATCCACGCCTCCTCCACCGCTTCCACAGTGACTTGAACTGGGGCGATCGGGGGACTCGGCTTAGCGATTGGAGCCGCAGCTCTCTGTTGTCTAGCGGGTTGGGTAGCCGCAGGTGCAGTGGGTGCTGGGGTGGGCTTAGACCTGTTGAACACGGTAGCTGCCCCTATGCCCAGCACCAGCACGGCCGCTCCTCCCACTACTAAAGGCAAGTAGGGCCGCTGGGAATCTCGATCGTTGCTCAGGGCAGTGCGAATCTTTTGAGCAGGTGGGGCCGCCGCGATGGGTTCCAGTTCCGCTAATGTCGAGGTTACGGGCGCTGGCTCCGTCACAAAGGTCTTAGATAACTCTGAACCATCCAACCCTAGAGCATCAGCATAGCGGCGAATGAAGCCCTGAATATACACTGGCTCTGGCAGACGCTCGATCTGCCCCTGTTCCAGTGCTTGCAGCAGCCGCAGGGGAATGTAGGTTTTCACTGCTACTTCCTCTAGGGAAATCGATCGCTCTTGCCTTTGAGCGCTGAGATACTCTCCGATTTGCCTGAGTTGTTCCACCTGAGTTGCATCCAGTTCCTGCATCATCCCCCCACCTACCTTTTCTGCTACAGTTCCCTCTGCTTAGTAAAGCAGTCTCGCTTCGATTCGTAAATGCGTAGACATAGGAATCTCAGGGCCGTCTATCCTTAATAGATAAACTTAGTATGTAGAGCTGTGACGTTCTCCAATTTGCCATCCGGGGTGCAACAAAGCCATTGAGTCCGATGAGTCCGACATCAATATCGAGAGCATAACCACTATCGAGAGCATAACCACTTGGAATTACAGGACTGGTTAGAATCTGTATACGCACAGTAGCCCTAGAATCAGGGAATGCGAAAACAGCAATCCTCTGTTGAACTTCCCTCCTACGTTTGGAGTCGCCCGATCGGACTGGGCTGGGAAAACCCCTACACCGTGCGCTACGTCAGCAACCTGGACGATGGCCCGTGGCACGGTGCGCCCTTAGGTGGGTTCGGCGCGGGGTGCATTGGTCGATCGCACGGAGGCGACTTCAACCTCTGGCATATCGACGGTGGTGAGCATACGTTTCAATCGCTTCCCGCCTGTCAGTTCAGCGTGTTTGAGCAAGTCGGCGAAGACACTCAAGCCTATGCCCTCTCTACTCGACCTCCAGCAGACGGAACGCTCGATCGCTGGAACTGGTATCCAGCCGGGGGAAATTACCACGCGCTCTACCCCCGCAGTTGGTTTGTCTACGAGAACGTGTTGCAGGCAAGCCTCACCTGTGAGCAGTTTTCGCCGATCTGGGCCGGGTGCTATCAGGAAACCAGCTACCCAGTAGCAGTGTTTCAGTGGACGGCGCACAACCCTACTGATCGTCCTCTCACCCTCAGCATTTTGCTCACATGGGAAAACACCGTTGGCTGGTTTACTAATAGCTCCAAGTCGCCGGAGGTGCAGGTGCGGGACGATGGCAGTCCGGTCTACAACTACCAGCCAAAGTGGGGAGAAAGTGCCGGTAATTTCAACCAGCTGACAGGGGATGAACACCGATTGGGTGTGGTGATGGGTCGAGATGGCGATCGACCCACCGAAGGCGACGGGCAATGGGCGATCGCCACGCACCTCAACCCCATGTTGTCTGAGGTGTTCTATCACACGCGCTGGAACCCGACAGGGGACGGCTCTGAAATTTGGAATTCTTTTGCAACGGACGGATCACTGGCGGATGTGGATGACGATCGACCAGCCGAGCCGGGAGAGCGAATTGCCGGGGCGATCGCAGTGCGATTTACGCTGAGACCGGGGCAGACGCGCCAGATTCCTTTTGTGCTGAGTTGGGATTTTCCCGTCACCGAGTTTGCGACGGGAGTGGAGTATCTGCGCCGCTACACAGATTTTTTTGGGCGCAATGGGCAGAATGCTTGGTCGATCGCCCGCACCGCTCTAAAGCACCATCTCACTTGGCGCGAGAAAATTCAATCCTGGCAGCAGCCGATTCTCGATCGATCTGACTTGCCTGACTGGTTCAAGATGGCGCTGTTCAATGAACTCTACAATCTCACGGATGGCGGGACGCTGTGGAGTGCGGCAGATGAGCGCGATCCGGTGGGGCAGTTTGCCGTGCTGGAGTGCCTGGACTATCGCTGGTATGAAAGCCTAGACGTGCGACTGTATGGCTCTTTTGCGCTGCTGATGCTGTTTCCTGAACTGGAAAAATCGGTGATCCGCGCCTTTGCCCGTGGAATTGCTACAGGAGACAATACCCCCCGTGTTGTTGGCTATTACTACACTTTGGGCGCAGAGAGTCCAAAAGCGATTCGCAAGGCGATCGGGGCAACCCCCCACGATTTGGGCGCACCCAACGAACACCCCTGGGAAAAAACTAACTACACCAGCTACCAGGACTGCAACCTCTGGAAAGATTTGCCCAGCGATTTTGTCCTGCAAGTCTACCGAGACTATCTGCTCACTGGAGCCACCGATACCGAGTTTCTGGCGGAGTGCTGGGACGCGATCGTTCAAACGCTCACCTACCTGAAGACCTTTGACCTCGACGAGGACGGCATCCCAGAGAACTCTGGCGCACCTGACCAAACGTTTGACGATTGGAAACTTCAGGGAGTCAGCGCCTACTGCGGTGGCCTGTGGATTGCGGCTTTGGAAGCCGCGATCGCGATCGGGCAAGTTCTAGAGGCAGACCAGGAAACCGCCGCTTCTGTTAGCCAATGGCGATCGTGGCTGGGGCAAGCGCGATCGATCTATCAAGCGAAGCTTTGGAATGGGCAATCCTACCGTTTAGACGAGAGCGGTTCGGCGGTAGTGATGGCGGATCAGCTGTGTGGGCAGTTCTATGCTCGATTGCTGGGATTGCCGGATGTTGTGCCGATCGACTGTGCCCGCTCTGCCCTCGCAACGGTCTACGACACCTGCTTCGTTAAGTTCAACCAATACCTCGCATCCGGCGCACTCAAAGCCCAGCAATTTACCTCTGTCCAGCAAGCTAGAGCCGCTGAGGAATTTGAGGAGCAATCCAGTCGGTTACTCAATGATTCAACTACTCAACCACGCCACCACCCGATCGGTGCTGCCAATGGTGTTTTGCCCGATGGCTCCCCAGAAAACCCTAATGCTACCCACCCGCTCGAAGTTTGGACGGGAATCAACTTTGGGCTGGCGGCATTTTTGGTGCAGATGGAAATGCAGCCAGAGGCAATGGCGATCGCTGAGTCTGTGGTG
>DATNQR010000612.1:0-4537 GCA_036703905.1 Thermosynechococcaceae cyanobacterium | reverse complement strand
CTTTCCTGACCTCCCCTCAGTTAGGAAAGGTTGAAAGGCAGTGAGGTTAGTTCTATACAACCTCAAGAACTGGGATGGCGACCTTTATCTACAGGACTTACGCGCTTGAGGCTTGAAACGGGGAAGCTTCAGAAGCCACTTTTTAAGGGGATTGGGGATCTCTTCCGCGTAAGTCCTATTTAATTTCAATTCTCAAATCGCTTCTAGATTTTTTTCGCCCGTCCGAATCCGAACGCTCTGCTCCACAGTGGAGATGAAGATCTTGCCGTCTCCAATTTCGCCCGTCCGAGCCGCTACGATGATTTTTTCCACCACCATGTCCACTTGCTCGTCCTCAACCACAATCTCCACCTTGAGCTTCTGCAAAAACTCAACTGTATATTCCGAGCCGCGGTAGCGCTCAGTTTGACCCTTCTGACGACCAAAACCTCTCACTTCAGAGACGGTCATCCCAACGATTCCGGCATTGACCAAGGCGATTTTTACTTCGTCTAGTTTGAACGGGCGAATAATCGCTTCTACCTTTTTCAACTCCCACACTCCTTATTTCGACAGATCACGTTGCCTAGCATGACACTTTCTACCACCGCCAAAAGCGAAGATTTTGTAACAAAGGTTACGGTCTGAGCCTCGATCGTCCAATCTGGCAAATCGTTACGTCAAAACCTCTTAGGTCGTCCAAATTGCTGGTGCGATCCCTAGGGGGCTGGATTGGGGTAGCGAGCGTGAACTGCATCAATGTCCTTCAGGATTTCCTGATGCAGCATCACTTCCACACTGTCCAGGTTTTCCTTGAGTTGGTCGATCGTTGTTGCGCCGATGATGGTGCTGCTGACAAACCAGCGCTGCCGCACAAAAGCCAGGGCCATTGCCGTCAAACTGAGGTGATGTTTTTGAGCGATCGCAGCGTAGGCTGCCACAGCCTCATTCACATTGGGCTTCTGATAGCGTTGCCCAAATCCAGGAAATAGGTTCAGGCGTGAAGATTCAACTTTACCGTGCAGGTGCTTTCCCGTCAGGCAGCCAAAGGCGAGAGGACTGTAAGCAAGCAACCCCACTTGCTCATGATGGCAAGCTTCGGCTAAGGCAGAGTCAAACACTCGGTTCAGCAAATTGTAGGCGTTCTGGATCGTGACAACTTTAGGTAAATTCGCTTGGCGAGCGGTATGGCTGAATTCCGCGATGCCCCAGGGCGTTTCGTTACTCAAGCCGAGGTAGCGAATCTTGCCCGCTTGGATGAGGGCAGCGAAAGCCGCCAATTGCTCGGCGATCGGCACAGTTTGCCGCAGCTTGTCCGGGTCGAATACTGTTTGACCAAAAATGGGCACAAAGCGATCGGGCCAGTGAATCTGGTAGAGATCAATGTAGTCGGTTTGCAGGCGCTTGAGGCTATTGTTGACGGCCTGCTCGATGTTGCGCCGATCAACCGCCAGCGGCCCGCCCCGAATCCAATCCAGACGGCGAGAAGGGCCGGCGATTTTGGTGGCAATGATCAGGCGATCGCGGCGCTGCTGGGCCAGCCAGGGGCCAATGTGGCTTTCGGTTGCGCCCTGAGTTTCCGCACGGGAAGGAACCGGATACATCTCGGCAGTGTCGATGAAGTTCACTCCTCTAGCCACGGCGTAGTCTAGCTGCTGGTGTGCTTCTTCGATCGTGTTCTGTTGCCCAAAAGTCATGGTTCCCAGGCAAAGCTCCGAGACTTGAAGCGGACTATTGCCCAGCGATCGGTACTGCATACTCACCTGTTTGAGAAAAATCTTTTGGTCGGAATATGGTCGGAATACTTGAGAAGTATAGCCATCACCTCATGGGTTAGGACAGGGTGCAGGGTTAGAACCCCGTCCTAACCCAATCGCCTAAGCTGTCTGTCTACAGCTAGATCAACAGTATCAGCTACCCAAAACAAAGCTAAAGCACACTGGGGTTGAAGTTGAGGTTAAAGTGCTTGAGGACGAGAGTTCAAGTCTGAAGACGGTCAATCTCAGCCTGGAGCCGCGCTCGCAGCTTCTCGGCTAGTCCATACAGGCGCGATCGACTGGGCAATTCTCCTGGCTCCAGATCTTCCCACGGACACCACAAAGGCAGCGTGTGAAACTGCAAACGGCTTTGCATAGCCCAGACTCCCATCGAAGGAAACAGCACAAACGCCAGCATGAGAGGTGACAGCGGAAAAATCGGCAGCTTAAACCTTTGGGCTAGCCACTTGATGTTGAACGTGAAGGGATGGAGCGCCTCACTACCCAAACAAACGATTGGCAGCACTGGAACGCGATGCTGAATGCTGAGGCGGACAAAGCTTGGATCGAAGGTGCCTAAGTGGTAGCGTTGCCGCCAACCTTTGGCTAGGCCCCGCCAGCCCTCTGGTGCGTAGAGCAGAGTTGTCCCAGTGGCGATCGCTTGCTCAAATTGATGGCGCTTGGCCGGAACGCCTCCCAGCGCTAGCGCCCACCCGTTTGGCAACCACCACGCCAGCCAGGGATGCTCGAAAAACAGAGGATGGGCTAATGGCTGCACAAACCAATCTCGCTGCTGCCCCAAGAGCCAGCCTAAACTAACGAAGTCCCACGGAAAGCACATCCCCGCGTGATTCATGGCTAGCAGAACTGATTTGGCAGTGGGCAAGTTCTCCAGATTCTCCAGTGATCCCCGAAAGTAGTGCTGGACGATCGCAGGTAGAATCTCTTTACGGAACGCTTGCTGGTAGGCAGGATCGGGGTCAACGGGTTGGGCTTGGGGCGATCGCAATCCCAGTCGCACCCAGCGAATCAGCAGTGCCAGATAGAATCCACCGGGGATCAGGAACAGGGGATATTCTAGCCAAGTCCAGCCCTGGGGATCGAGCTTGTAGTGCTGCCAGTGGCGATTGAACAAAATTAACCAGCCTGGCGGATACCACAGGCAGAACCGATCAAACCAGTCGAAACGATAAGGAGGAGGAGAGGCGATCGCGGTCAAATCGAAGTTCTCAAATCGAAACCTTCTCTTAGTCTACGAACAGCCGCCCCGCTTCAACCAACAATCTCAACCCACAGACTCACTGGAAAGCTTCAGCGAGCATCCAGTTCCTGGGGTGCCAGTTCTGGATTGCCCTCCGATCGCTCTGGCTTTGGGTCATTGGCAGGCAGTTCCAGGCAGTAGCCCGCACCATACACCGTTTTGATGTACTTGGGATGGCGGGGATCAGGCTCTAGCTTAGTTCGTAGGTGACGGACGTGTACCCGGATAGTTTCAATGTCGTCGTCAGGATCGTAGCCCCAGACTTCTTTTAAGATTTCGCTGGGGGAAACGGTCTGTCCGTGCCGTTGCAGCAAGCAGTGCAGTAGTTCAAATTCCAGACGGGTTAACTTTACGGTTTGATCAAACCAGATGGCTTCAAACCGCTCAGGAACCAGCGTCAGGGAACCAAAGTTGAGGATCTCGCTGTGCTTGGCGGCTTGGGGAATGCGATCGGTACGCCGCAGCAAGGCCCGCACCCGCGCCAGCATCTCCTCGACCTCAAAGGGCTTGGTTAAATAATCATCTGCTCCAGCGTTGAAGCCTTCCACTTTGTTCTGAGTTTGACTTAGGGCGGTCAGCATCAGCACAGGAATGTAGGCGGTGCGATCGTCCCGTCGCAACCGTTGACAAACTGTGAAGCCGTCTACTTTGGGCAGCATCAAGTCCAGCATGATCAGGTCAGGCTGTAGCTGCAATGCGATCGCCTGCCCCTTGATTCCATCAGGTGCTTGACTGACATCGTATCCAGCCATTTCTAGGTTGACGGCTACTAGGGCTGAAATTGCGGGGTCGTCGTCGATGACAAGAATCCGAGGCATCGTTGATAGCAGGTGTAGGAAGGTCAGGAAGTCCAGCGAGGCTGCGATTTAACCAGAACTATGGCACAAGAGGGAGATTCATGTACAGAAGTGCGGGTGCAAACCTGGTATTTCTTAAGACAAGTTGAACTTCTCAAGAAACAAAGCTGAACTTTACACATTTTAACTAAGCTATAGCCTCATATGCTAGGACGAGGTGGAGGCTGGAACCTCTGGTTGGGGCGTTGCCCGTACACCCCCTTCAAACCCAATGGTCGAAGCAGTCTGTCTACAGCTATATTTTCTGCTCAGAGCGATCGAGGAGAGCTAAGGAAAATAGCGCCACTCAGCAAAACTGAATGGCGCTATGAATTAATGATTTTGATTCTTGGCAGGGCTGGCGTTTGCGAGATGTTCCTACCCAAAGTTCAGATCAGAATTCAGCAATGCCGAGATTTCCTCAAGTCTAGCGTTGGCTGGGGCCAGGCTGGTTGAGGAACTGCTGGGTTGCTGGGGTGGGGGTGTAGCTGTAGCCGAAGGTGCTGCTATCGCTGTCGTCCAGAATGCGCGGCGTAACTAGCACGATCACCTCACGCCGTTGATTGAGGCGCTCTGTGCGGCGGAATAGGGCCCCCAGGAGCGGAATGTCCCCCAGAATCGGCACTTTAGAAACAGAAGTTCGATCTTGATCCTGGATGATGCCTGAAAGTACCAAGGTTTGCCCATCTCTAAGGCGAATTTGA
>DATNQR010000611.1:0-4455 GCA_036703905.1 Thermosynechococcaceae cyanobacterium | reverse complement strand
GTCATAGAGCTTTCTGACATGCGCTAAAAATTCGAGATACCGCTGCCTAAGGTCTGGAATCTTGGGTGAAACCCATTGCCAATCATTCTCAACTTCTGTAATAGGTCGAAGCCCAGATAGCAAAATTTCGTCTTGCTTGAGCATCGAGAAAAGTTCCTCAACGGCTCCAAATACCAGCATGTCCCATTGAACGATCAAGATGGTGTCCCACTCCAACTCTTTGCCACGATCGTGAAACCACTGGGTAATCATCAAGTCGCCCTGAACCCACTTCCAGTAGGAATCCTTTGCTTCGGTAAAAGCGTAGAAATCATTCAGATGGGGACTTAACGTCGATTTGTATTGGTCTATTGTTGCTAGATCCCCACCGTACAAACCATAAATTGGTGTGGTGGGGTTATGCTGGCGCAGAATTACCAGGCGGTTTTGACACACTTCCGGCTCTTTATAGAACCAGAACAGGATAGCCAGCTTCATAACGAAATCCTTTGCGACTCAGAACTGGCAGGGAAAGGCTGAATTCCCAGAGCCTTCAAATACTGCGCCGTTGCAGCTTCCAGGTTAAACTGCTCCAACCAGCTTGAATCCACCGCTTTGTGTTTGCCCGCTAGAACTTGTGAAATTGCCTCTGCCCCAGCATCGCTGTTGCCTACAGGTGTGAGGTAACCATACCGACCACCTGCCAAAATTTCTGCTGGGCCACTTTCACAGTCCGTAGACACAACGGGTTTGCCCAACGCCATTGCTTCAATCAACACTGTTGGCAGTCCCTCCCAAGCAGAGGATAGAACAAAGACCGTCGATCGCGGCGTGCAGGCATAGGAGTTCTGGGCATATCCTGGCAAATCAAGATCCTCTTGCAGCCCCAATGCTTGAACTAAGGCTTCTAGCTGTGGGCGATCGAATCCCCAACCAAGAATCACAAACCGTGCCTGACGCACTTTTGTAGAAGCTCGTATTAGGTTGGGAAAGTCTTTTTGTGCTTCCAGTCTGCCTACACCTAAGATCTCTGGCACATCCTGCGTGTTAAACCAGGGGTGGTCTACAGATTCTTGAGCACTTGCCAAGATCTCAGGCGTGATCACCGGATTATAAATAGTTTGAATACTCGCTAATGAAAGAGAGGCAGCGCGATCGAGGTGGTCAGCAACACCCTGTAAGACTGCTACAATCCCATCTGCCCAAAGGTACAAGAACCGAGCAAACAGGGGCACTAGCTGAGCCTTCAGCTTACTGGCATTGCCGGTAATTTTAGAAAGCTGATTATGCTTTGCTACGGCTACTTTTGTCGGTACCTCAGCAATGCGCCCAGCCAACAACGCTATTTCATTCAGGTAATGATCTGCCGCTAACACTAAGCGGCATCCCTGACGCAAATATTTTACTAATCCTGATAAGCTCGTTGACAACCGAGGTTGCTTTAAACCAACGATGCGGGTTTCAGTGGGCATCTGCCATAAATGCGGACTTTCACCCCGACTCAGTACCAAATCTATCCCAACGCCTGCTCTGACGAAGCTATGAGTGGCAATTCGCCCAATCCCACTGCCACCAAATGATCCAAGAAAAAAGGCGATGTGAGGATTGGAATCAGACATCACTCAGTTACCCTTGAAGCTTTACGGTGGGAAACCAGTTACCCAACTTTCGAGTTCAACCTACCACAGAACACAGCTATCTTTATAAATCCTTTCATCAGGATTTACCTAAACTTCATACATGAGAGGATGCCTGGAAAGTCTAGATGTAGCGTGGTGGTTGGGTCTGCACGTTTATTCGCACCTACGCCTTCTGCATCACTAAGCTTCCCAAGAATCACCAAAAATGCTGCGAACTGCCGCCGCAATGCGGTTCAAGTCCTCATTTAGTAGAGGCGGCCAGTCCACTCCCACCTGCACTCCAGCATCAAACAGATACCGACTCTCGGTAGACAGTAGATGCAACGCAGAGGCAAGGGGACGATCGATCTCTGGCGCTTCCCGCAAGGCCTGAAAGGTTACTTTCAGCGCCAGCAAAATGGTGGTTACTTGTCCAGGCACGGGTGGCTTGCCCTGAGATAAACGGGAAAGAAGTGCATCATGGGGACGATCGATTGGCCCACCCTGAATCAAAATCAGACTTTTTGCAGTTGAATAGTCCACAGGTCGAATCGCAACAGGGCATACATTCTATGACTCTACCTCAGCACCCACCCCTTTCAACCGAGGGTCAATAACTCCCCGCTTTGCGCTCTGAAGAAAACAGCCCTAGCAGAGGCCCGAGAATTGCGCCAAACACAAAGCCGCCTGCGTGGGCCCAGTAGGCGACTCCACCCTGGTTCATACCGATGTTGGTCTGGGCTTCCAGGGTGGCCACACCATAGAATGCTTGCTGAAGAAACCAGAACCCCAGGAAGAAGAACGCTGGAACGCGAATGGGGAGCAGCACAATTCCCAGCGGCAGAAGCGTCAGAACCTTGGCCTGGGGGAATCTAAGGATGTATGCCCCCATGACCCCCGCGATCGCCCCACTGGCCCCTAGGGAAGGTGTGGTGGAGTAGGCAGAAAAGAACCACTGAGTTAGGCCTGCCAGCGCCCCACAAGCTAAGTAAAAAATCAAATACTTCACATGACCCAGACGGTCTTCGATATTGTTACCAAAAATCCACAGGAACAGCATATTCCCGGCGATGTGTAGAAAGCCACCGTGGAGAAACTGCGAAGAAAACAGCGTGATCCACTCTGGAAGAGGCGAGATAGGAGAGCCACCGGAGAAGCTCGCTGTGAGTTCTCTAGGAACGATCGCCCAGGTCTGAAGAAATTGCTGAAGCTGAGGTGGCGCTAGAGTCAACTCGTAGATGAAGATCAAGATGTTAGCAACGATCAACCCATAGGTGACAATCGGGTTAATGGTAGTTGGGTTATCATCGCGGAGAGGAACCACGGAATTTTTCCTTCTAGTGACTTATTAAAGGGAACATAGTCGATCGCCAGCCGAATCACCGTTTACCCCTAGACAGATTTGCTGAGAAGAACCCCCGTGTAGAGAAACCCTACGTGCGGAGCATAACTGCACAGCTGATATCTCTGGATTCTTGGAACTCAGAGATTTGCTCCTTCGCCAGGGAAAGCAGTTTTGCTCATCTACTTAACCCCTGCATTACTGCTGGGTCATTACTGCTAGGTTAGGACTTGAAGTTCCTTTGCACAAGATGAAGCAAGCAGAGCCGATCGTCCAAAACCTGCTGCTGTTGGGTGGAGGCCATTCCCACGCGATCGCCCTACGGATGTGGGGCATGAATCCTGTGCCAGGGGTTCAGGTGACGCTGCTGACTGAAGCAGGAGAGGCGGCCTATTCGGGGATGCTGCCGGGGCACGTCGCCGGATTCTACAACCACGAAGACTGCCATATTGACCTGCACCGCTTGGCCCAGTTTGCCGGAGCGCAGTTATATCTTGATCGCGCCGTCGGACTTGACCTAGATAACCAGCGCGTCATCTGTGCCAATCGTCCCCCCGTTGCTTTCGATTGGCTGTCGATCGACACTGGCAGTACACCCAAAATCCCCGACGGTCTGCATGACCCAAGTTTTCTAGCAGCCAAGCCCGTGCGGCGATTTCTGGAGCAGTGGGATCAGCTAGTGGCGGCGATCGCCCAGAATCCAGCCCAGCCTATAACGATCGCAATTGTCGGTGGCGGGGCCGGCGGCGTGGAACTGGCGCTGACGACGCAGCATCGCATCCACGAAATTCTGCAACGGGCCGGACAGCCCCGCGAGAATCTGACGCTGCACCTGTTCCAGCGCGAAGCCGAACTGATGCCCCAGCATAGCTCTTGGGTACGCGATCGCTGCCGTCAACTCCTGACTCAGCGCCAAGTGCAGCTTCACTTCAAGGAATCCGTCGCCACGGTTAAGTTGGGCAAAATCCACTGTGAATCTGGGCTGACGGTGGAGTGCGATCGTCTGATTTGGGTGACGCAAGCCACTGCCCCGGATTGGCTGGGGCAGGCAGGACTGGAGGTCGATCGTGAAGGCTTTGTTTTAGTAGACGACACGCTACGGTCGTCCCATCCTCGCGTCTTTGCAGTGGGCGACGTTGCCACAATGGCTAATCACCCGCGACCCAAAGCAGGCGTATTCGCTGTGCGGCAGGGCAAGCCGCTGTTCGAGAACCTGCACCGATCGCTGCAAAACCAACCTCTCAAACCCTTCCGACCCCAGAAGCGATACCTCAGTCTGATCGGAACTGGCGACGGCTCGGCGATCGCGACCTGGGGTCGGTTTGGCTGGACATCTCCTCTGCTGTGGCCAGCCAAAGACTGGATCGATCGCGCCTTTATGCGCCGCTTCAGCGATCTGCCAGCAATGGAGACGGAAGGAGAAAGCCACAACTCCAACGAACCCCAGTCCTCAGCCGCTAGCCCTTCAAACTTCGCCCTGCGTTGCTCCGGCTGTGGCGCAAAAGTGGGCAGCAC
>DATNQR010000610.1:0-8410 GCA_036703905.1 Thermosynechococcaceae cyanobacterium | reverse complement strand
AGGGGATCACCTCTACCGCATGGACTACAGCGATTTCGTCCGTCGTCACCGCGAAACAAACGCCGATATCACTATTTCCGTTGTGCCGATGGATCACCGTCGCGCTTCAGATTTTGGATTGATGAAGATCGATGAGACGGGACGGGTGATTGACTTCAGCGAAAAGCCGAAGGGAGATGCCCTCAACGCCATGCAGGTCGACACCACTGTTCTGGGACTGGACGCTCCTGAGGCTGCTCAATCGCCCTACATTGCCTCCATGGGCATCTACGTCTTCAAAAGAGAAGTGCTGATCAAGCTCCTGAAAGAGTCGCCGCACCAAACCGACTTCGGCAAAGAGATCATCCCCGCTGCCTCAAAGGATCACAACGTTCAGGCGTACCTGTTCAAGGACTACTGGGAGGATATTGGGACGATCGAGGCTTTCTACGAAGCGAATCTGGCCCTAACTGAACAACCTTTCCCGCCCTTCAGCTTCTACGACGAAAAAGCTCCCATCTACACCCGTCAGCGCTTTCTGCCCCCCAGCAAACTGCTCGACTGCCACATTCAGGAGTCAATGATTGGCGAAGGGTGCATTCTCAAAAACTGCTCCATTACCCATTCAGTGTTGGGAATTCGTTCGCGCGTTGAAGCAAACAGCACGATCGAGGATGCGCTAATTATGGGCGCAGACTACTACCAACCCTTTGCAGAACGGCGATCGGGGCTTGATTGCGGTGAGACACAAGTTGCTCTAGGCATTGGTTCAGACACAATCATTCGCCGGGCGATCGTGGATAAAAACGCCCGCATTGGCTGCAACGTTCAAATCATCAACAAAGATAACGTTCAGGAATCCGAGCGGGAAAATCAGGGTTTCTACATCCGCAGTGGCATTGTGGTTGTGCTGAAAAATGCCGTGATCCCTGACGGAACTGTGATCTAGGAGTGAGCCTAGGACTTTGAGTTTCGGATGATAGATTTTGAGGAGCAGCAAGCTGAACCAAATTTCCCTATTCTTGCGGTGCAGAGTGCTCCTCAAACCTCCAAACTTTTCCTGTTGATTGGATTGCCGGGGAGCGGCAAATCGTTCTGGGCGACGAAACTGCGGCAGGACTGTCCGAGGCGGCGAGTGATTTCTACCGATGAGATTCGATCGCGCCTGTTTGGAAATGCGGCGACTCAGGGCACATGGCTGAAGATCTGGCGAACAATAGGGCTGGAGTTTCGCCAAGCTGTCCAGCAAATTGCTCAGGGAGAAGTGACCGAAGCAGTTTACGATGCCACTAACGCAGTCCGACGGCAAAGACGCAAGGCGATCGCCCTAGCGCGGCAATGTGGCTTCACCCAGATTACTGGGGTTTGGATCAATCCACCTGTCGAGCTTTGCCTAGAGCGCAACCAGAGACGCGATCGCACGGTTCCTCTTGCAGTGATTCTGAAGATGCACCGATCGCTGACTGCTGCGCCTCCTGCCCTGCCGGAGGGATTAGACGACTTGATCGAGGTCGGTTCGGAGTCCCAGACCATTGACTTGTGGAGAACCGAACGCGATCGACTTGACGATTTGTTAACTTAATACAAGAAGCAATCCAGGCGGAAGGCTTAACCTCTATTGAAATCTCTATCGATATTCAGCGCAGTGAGGGGGAAAGATGGCTGCAACTGATTACAAAGATTACTACGCCGTCTTGGGCGTGGGCAGAACTGCGGATGCAGACGAAATCAAAAAAGCATTCCGCAAACAGGCCCGCAAATATCATCCAGACATGAACCCCGGCGATCGTCAGGCAGAAGCCAAGTTCAAAGAGGTCAACGAAGCCTACGAAGTTCTGTCTGATCCAGAAAATCGTCGCAAATATGACCAATTTGGGCAGTACTGGAGACAAGCAGGGCAAGCCGGCGGGTCGCCCTCCAGCACCAATCCGTTCAGCACTGGCGCTGATTTCGACAGCTTCGAGTTTGGTCAATACGGTAGCTTCGACGACTTCATCAATTCTTTGCTGGGTCGGATGGGCAACGATAGTGGCTTTAATCGTGGCCCGCAGCAATCCACACGCTACCGCACTGCTACTCAGACGGGATTTGACCCTACTGCAGGCGCAGGACTGGACAGCGAAGCAACGCTGACCCTGACTTTATCTGAAGCGTTTCGTGGCACTCAAAAACGGCTATCCCTGGGCAACGGTGAAGAATTTGAAGTTCGCATTCCAGCTGGGGCTAAGCCCGGCAGTCGGATTCGGGTGCGCGGCAAAGGGCAGAACAGTCCTCACTACACCACCCAGCGCGGAGATTTGTATCTGACGGTGGCGATCGCGCCTCACTCGTTCTTCCAATTCGAGGGCGAGAACCTGACCTGTGAAGTGTCAATTGCGCCGGACGAGGCTGCCCTGGGAGCAGTGATCGATGTGCCCACACCGGATGGTGCAGTGAAGATGAACATTCCGGCGGGGATTCGCTCTGGTCAATCGCTGCGGCTGCGGGGCAAAGGTTGGCTGAACCCAAAGGGCGATCGCACAGATCAGATTGTCAAGATCACGATCGTTGCACCCAAAGATCTGAACCAGGAGGAACGGGAGGCTTACGAGAAAGTTCGCCAGCTCCGCACCTTTGATCCACGCAGCCGCTTGAAGACTGTTGCGCTGTAAAACTGTTGTGCCATAAAACTGTTGCGCTGTGAAGTCCAAGCTGGGTTAGGTCTGCGAGAGGATAAAATCTCTGGTTTTTTAAGAAGCCGAAAATCTGGCTATGCGGTGTCCGAAACTGGGGCAGTAAGTAGTGTTTCTACTGAGCGTTGGCGCTGGAACGGAACTTGAATCTATCCGGTTCAGTCCATCATAGACATTACTCTTCCCAAGCTTCTTAATCGGACTGCTATGAAATTGCTGAATTCCTCGATCGCCTTTGGACGGCTCAAGTTTGTTCCCGCGTTGGTTTTGAGCGTAAGTGCAATCACAAGCGTAAGTGCAATCACAATAGGGCTGCTCCCCTCGATCGCTTCTGCTCCAGAAATTGGGCTGGAGCTTGAGGGAAGTCGCGATTTAAACCGAGTCAAGATTGTGGACACCAACTTTGTTGGGGAATGTTCAGGAGGCGTAGCTGGGACAGTCCGAGGACGATTTTTCTCTGAAGCAGTCTCTCCAGCAGCTGGGCAGCGGGTGACGATCAGAAACATCACGCGAGGAATGGCGGGCGATCCGGCTCCCTTCACCGATCGTGACTACAGCAAAGGTCGCAACTCTGAAGCCGCCACGATCGCCTTTGGAACTCGGCACGAACTCAAAACACTAAACGTGATTGAAGGGTTGAATGACTTTGAGTACGAAATCCGTCAAGGCGATCGCATGGTCGATCGAGGAACCTTCAGCGCTGAGTTTGAGCGGGGTGAGCGCACAGTAGAGCGCTCAGCCACCTGTAGAGACGAATCCTACTGCGTTCGCTACGGCAAAAAGTCTTCTGGAAAAGACTCAAAGAAAGAATGCCTTCGCTACGCCACTCGAACGACTTGCTCCTGCCCCGGTGGGCGCGTTGTGCGCCAATACGATGGTAATCGTTGGTAATCTGCTCTAAACCGCCTCCTCGCTAGAATTCCCCTCGCAAACGATCGTTGTCGTTGATAATGGCAGTAGAGTTTCGAGGCAGTGCTGTGGCAGAAAAGCGCAACCGTTGGCTGGTTAATATTGTTCTGGTGGCTTCCGTGATTGCCTTCGTGGGGTTTTCGGTGTTTCCGATCCTGAGTTCGGTGCTGGAGCAACCCAAGCCTCAAACAGCCGCATCTCCCACGTCCAGCCCGTCCGCCAGAGCCACACCCAAGAAGGAAGACCTGGAGAACCAGGCGAAGGGTTATGAGGCGGTGTTGCAGCGTGAACCCGACAATCAAGTTGCCCTGCGGGGGCTACTAGAGGCCAAGCTGGCCCTGGGAGATGTGAAGGGCTCGATTCCTGCTTTTGAAAAGCTGGCTCAACTCAACCCAAATGACGCTGAGTACTCGGTGCTGCTGGCTCAGGCCAAGCAGCAGGTGGGCGATCGTGAAGGCGCAGCTCAAACCTACCGCACTTTTTTGCAGGCTAAGCCAGGTAACTTGATTGCGCTAGATGGCCTATCGAAGCTGCTGGTTCAAGAAAAGCGCCCCGAAGCGGCGATCGCGCTGCTGCAAGATACCCTCAAGACTGCTCCCCAGGTGAATCAAGCTCAACCGGGCACCGTTGATGTGGCATCGGTGCAGGTCATCCTGGGCTCGGTCTACGCTGACCAGAAGCGCTTTGATGAGGCGATCGCGCTCTACGATGAAGCCGCTAAGACCAACAAAGAAGACTTTCGGCCGCTTTTGGCCAAAGCGCTGGTGCTGAAGAACCAGGGTAAAGCCGAGGAAGCCAAGCCTCTGTTTGCCAGCGCCACTAACCTTGCTCCCGCCAACCTCAAGGATCAAATCAGTCAATTGGCTAACGCTCCCACTGGCGCAACTCCGACAGGAACGCCTTCCAGCCCTGCGGCTAATCCAGCCCCTAATTCGGCTCCTGGCCCTGCTGGCAATCCCAGTCCGGCTCCCGCTCCGACAACTCCTTCGCGCTAGGAGAGTTCACGGCTCGAAGATGGCCACAACTCCAAAGAGAATGAACAGTGCTCCTCCGAGGCTGGTTAGCACCCTCTCTGAGAGGTAGTTGGCCACCATGCGCCCACTCACCACGGCGATCGCTGCACAAACTGTGTGTCCCGCAATTGCGCCCAGCGTCACTCCTACTGCATGGTTAGAGGCGGCCAGGGCGATCGTGGCAATCTGGGTGCGATCGCCCCACTCACCCAGGAACGTCAGCATGAAGGACTTCAGCAAGATCCCCCGCCGGATGCCGTGCTGGACAGCTTTAGACTCAGAGCGCTCGATCGTCTGCTTGGCCTCTTCCACTTCGGCACAGGTTGCTCCTGCCTTCATTTGGCTGGCATCATAGATCAGCTTCAGCCCAAAGCCGACAAACAAAACAATCTCGCCCCAGTGCAGCCAAGCGCTGGGCAGAACTGAAGCTGCCTGTCCGATCGCGACCGAGAGGATGGTCATCGCAGCCAGGGCTGCTACCACACCGACAAACACCAAACGGCGAGAGTGGCGCATAGACAGAATCATTGCGATGAAGAAAGTCTTATCACCCAGTTCGGAAACGGTGATCAGTAGTAGTCCGGCCGTGAAGGCAGTTAGCATGGGTTGAAGCTCCGCTCAGGTTTTTTGCCGTGCCTGAGTGAGCTTGATGAACCTGAGACAGCTTCACCAAGCTCACATCCAGGTGAACTCGGTGAAGGTCTCGCTTACAAATACTTGCTCGATCTGGCAGTGTGGAGTCGATCGCGCCTTCCACAAATCCTGCTGATTCTCGATCGCACACTTGTTCCCTGAACCAGGCTCATCGCCAGCGTGTTGATTCAGGTGGTCTGGCCTATTGCCAGCAGCTACTCCCCTTCGTTATTCCTTAATCATACCGTATTGGTGATCTATGCCTTAATCTACTTGCCAAGCCGCAAGTTTTGTTCTGAAGCCCCTTTATTTTAATCGCGGGTAGAAACTCAATCGCCAAGCGCGTTATCCTGTGTCCCAATCACTTCCGCCAATCATTTCTGCCGATTAGTTCTCCCTACCTCTCCCTACCTCTAAGGAGTAGCCTGTGCTTTCCACTCAATTTCAGTCTCAAGTCCTTTCGCAGTCTTTTGTTCTGGGAATCACTACCCTAGCCCTATCAGCGCCAGCCACAGCGCTGCAACTCCGAATCACTCCTGCCACTCCCCAGCTAGGGGATACGCTCTCGGTAACGGTGCAGTACGACAACTTGAGCATCAGTTCTACTCCAGAGGTGACTCTGGGCGGCAAGACTTACCCGACTTTTCTGGTGGGGCCCAACCGCTTTCGGGCCCTATTGCCAACCACGCCTTTGGACAAGCCTGGAACGCTGCAAATTCAAGCAACAGCCGGTGGTGAAGCTCGCTCTCAAGCAGTTAGACTCAACGATCGCACCTTCCCCACCCAGTCAATCTGGCTACCCCCTGGCAAAGATAGCGATGTCTCAGATGCAGAGTACGATCGGGTCAACGCCTTCAAGCAACGGGTCACGCCACAGAAGTTCTGGAGCGGAAAATTTCTGCGCCCTAGTCAGGGAGAAATCACCGGGGTCTACGGCATTCGGCGCTACTACAACGGCGTGTTTGCCAAAGACTACTACCATCGTGGTGTGGACTATGCAGGCGCGTATGGTTCCCCGGTCATTGCCCCTGCCGCCGGGCCGGTGGTGCTGGTGGGTCGGGAAGTAGATGGATTCCTCGTTAACGGCAATATTGTTGGCATTGATCACGGGCAAGGAGTCACCACTGCCTACCTGCACCTAAGTCGAATCAATGTGAAGGAAGGCGATTTTGTCCAGCCGGGTCAGGTGATTGGGGCGATCGGAGCCACCGGAGCCGCCACGGGACCACATCTGCACTGGGGTATGTACGTTAATGGCTTGTCGATCGATCCAGTTCCTTGGCGCACGAGTGAGTTTGAGTAAGACTGAGTTCGAGTAAGACTGAGTTTGAATAATTTTCTGTAAGCTTCGATTAAGTTAGTGTGACGCGGGGTTTTTAAGGCAACATAGTGACTAAATTAGAAAAGCTGAGTTGCCGACACGGTAGGGAATAGGTTGAAGGGGCTATGAGCATTGAGAAGATTGTTGAACAGGCACTCCAAGACGGTTATCTCACTCCGGCAATGGAGACAGAAGTTGGGCGGATTTGTGATACCGCTGCCGAACTTTCTGTGGAGGAGTACATGGCCCTCGATCGCCTGATGGGAGCGCTGTTGACTGGGGAAGTAGTGGCAGTTCCCCGCAAGCAGTTTATCAATGTCATGGAGGAACTGGTACTAACGGAGGCAATCGCCCGCGTCGCTGAGATCGAGGCCACGAGCGATCGCACGCTGGATCTGGGAGACATTGCCGCCTATGCCCTCAACCGCCTGCCGCCGCTTTACGCCACCACTGAGGAAGGCGCGACCTACCAGCGCCAACGGGCTAAGGAAGAACTACAAGGTCTGATCGCCCAGCAGGTGGGAGAGGCGATTGGCCGCAGCCTCGATCGTCCCGAATTCTTCCCGGAACGGGTAGCGATCGGCAAAAACTCTGGCGACGAAGTTCTCACCCAGGTCAGCGCTCTGTTGCAGGCCTACGCGCCCAGCTTTGAGCCGCAGCCGTAGGCAACGCATGGCGCGACCTTTTGTGCTTGTCTCTTCTTTAAGGAAGGATTAGAGAAAGGTAATTGGAACGACCTCGTACCGTCATTCTCAGCACCGCCTACTGCACTGCCCACCTCTACCGCCCACTTCTACCGTAGTACAGAGACACTTAGCTCGAGTCCTGACTACAGTACCAGTATTGCCATACGGGAAGAGGAACCATGCCAGAACCACGGTTAGACGAGCAAGTTGTTTCGCAAGCGGTACAAGCGGGGCTATCTAACCAAATTGATACAGCCGAAGTGATGAACGTTGACGTGCGAACTGATTTGTTGAAGGCAGTTCAGGGGCAGGCCAATTCAGTCACTGTGAGCGGTGAGGGTGTGGTGGTTCAGGATGTCCGGGTGCAAGAGTTGGAAATTCGCACGGACGAAGTGGCGATCGATCCCCTCAGCGCTTTGCTGGGTAACTTGAAGTTAAACCAGCCTGTGAACACGACCACGCGGCTCGTGCTGATGGAATCAGACATCAACCGCGCTCTGCAATCCGACGTGATCGCCCGTTGGTTTCCGCCGCTCGATTTGAACGTGGAGGGGGCAAGGGTTCGAGTGGAGCTTTTGCTGCCACAACTCAAGATTGCACTGCCGGAGGTGGGTAAAATTCGGCTGGATGGGGCAGCCTTACTGCACGAGGAAAAGGGAACCCGCAGAGTCAATTTCGCCACTGTGATTCTGCCGCGAACTGAGACTCGACCTGTTCTTCTGGAGGGGTTTGAGTGCCAGCCTGGACAAGCCCTTTCGCTGGAGTTTACGATCGCTCTGCTAACTCGGTTTAAGCAACTGCTGTCTCAGCCCTACCTGGAATTTGAAGGGATTGCCTTTCGTGTGAAGCATCTGGAAATCCAACCCGGAAGTCTAACGGTGGAGACTGAAGCGCAGTTGCGAGAGATCCCGACGCTTTAGTGCCGACTCGTCTCATGCTCCCGTACCAACTCGTGCTGAAACTTGATCGGAGCAATCGGCTAGGGAATTCGCTCTGCAATTCGCAGCTTGGCTGAGCGCGATCGTGGATTAGCTTGGATTTCGTCTTCCTGAGGCACGATCGGCTTCTTGGTTAAAACTTTCACAAGCTCGGATTCCCGGAGTCGATGCTTGACGATTCGATCTTCCAAACTGTGAAAGCTAATAATGGCAACTCTGCCGGAAGATTGCAGCCAGCCAGGAGACTTGTCCAGGAAAG
>DATNQR010000609.1:0-3726 GCA_036703905.1 Thermosynechococcaceae cyanobacterium | reverse complement strand
CAAAGCATCCACTTCCTGGGGCTGGTAATACTCTGCACCCGATCGCAAGTACTCCAGCATTTCCCAGGGAACTACCCCCAAGCTCAGGAAGGAATTTTCTGGCACAAGATCGTCCCGCACAACCGGGAAGGGAGGGCGATCGTCCTCGTCTTCTGACTCTTCCAAGGCCAAGAGTTCACTGGCAAGATCGGGCAAGCTGGAAACTTTGATAGATAGCTGGTTCGGTAGATTTTCTGCTTCCGAGGGAGTCGGGATGCGGTAGCGGCTATTTACAGGGGGAAAAGCGTCTTTGAACTTCGGGCGATGCTGCTTCATAAAACGCTGCATCGCTTCCAAAATCACCAGCAGTGCCTCGGCCTCCTCGTCGTAGAGGAACGATCGCAACCCTTCCAGAGGATGCAGGTTGCCGAACACTGGTTCCACTTCGGCAGCGCTCAAGGTTCCCAAACTGGTGGTGTCGTCTTCCGTTGCACTCTCAAAGGTGACAAACAAGCAGTCCTGCTTCAGAAACGCCTCTTCCATTTGCTCCAGGGATTCATTGGAAACGGCGCGTTCGCGGAAGCGCCTGAGGGAGTCAAGGGAGCGGTAGAACAACACGCCGTACTCCATGCCCAGCATTCCCATAATGGAAGCGTAGACCGTGCTGAGATCAAACTGGTTGACTTCGATCGCCAGAATTTGATGGTCTGCCAGCATTTCCCAAGGCGCAGACTCCCACAGACCAATCGCTTTTTGCTGAATTTGAGCCGCATACTGCGGTGGCAACTGGGGCGGACGATGGTCGATCGAGTTCAGAAAGCTGCTAAAGATTTCGTCAATCAGGGGCAGATCAGGGACGTAATCCAGGGTGATGTCTAAGTCTTGCAGTACTCCCCGCAAGAAAAACAAAACTTCTCGATCGCGCACCACAATTTTTTGCGGACGGGCGGGACTGGCAGGATTGTGGGGATTCTCCATCGCCCGCAACAGCGTGCGGGCTACCACTTCCAGTCCAGTATCCGGCGTGACAACATCCATCGCCCGCACCACTCCCTGAGAGCCATCCACCCACAAAATGCACTCTCCCTCTGGCGTGCCGTTCTCCTCCCCACTGGCAGGCTGCATTCCTGAAGCTAGGGAACGACGATCGCCCTCCCAGACGCTAGGAATTTGCGGCAGTTGCAGGAGGCGACGACGAGTGGACTGGTTGAGCGCGGTCATAGGATTTCCAGTGCAAAGGAGCAGCGCGAGTAGCCGAACGATCGCTCAAGCTAGATATTCACTTTAACAAGGAAGTCGCAAGCGATCTCACCTGGATATGCAGTCGAGATTCAGGTTCAGACAACTTGGCTGCCCCAGTGTCGATGCCGCTAGCAGACGCGGTAGGATGGGGGATGCAAAATTAGATGCGCTGTTATGCCCAGGGCGATCGTAGTGGGTTTGGGGAAGTCAGGGGTAGCTGCGGCTCGCTTGCTGAAACGAGAAAGCTATGAAGTAACGGTGAGCGATCGAGGCACGGACGCAGCGCTCCAACAGCAGCAGCAAGAACTCGCCGCCGAAGGCATTACAGTCAACTTAGGCGATACATTTCACCCAGGCTCCAGCGAATTGGTCGTCGTCAGTCCCGGTGTGCCGTGGGATCTAGGGGGGCTAGTCCAAGCGCGGAAACTCGGCCTGGAAGTCGTCGGCGAAATGGAACTGGCGTGGCGATATCTGAAGGACATTCCCTGGGTGGGTATCACCGGCACAAACGGCAAAACCACAACGACAGCGTTGGTCGCTGCGATCTTTCAGGCTGCTGGATTCCATGCCCCTGCCTTTGGCAACATCGGCTATGCAGCCTGCGAAGTGGCTCTAGCCGAGAAGCGGCCGGATTGGGCGATCGCAGAACTCAGCAGCTACCAAATCGAAGCTTCGGTTTCGATCGCCCCCCGTATTGGCCTATGGACAACCTTCACCCCCGACCACCTCAGCCGCCACAAAGCTCTAGAGAACTACTACAACATCAAAGCCAGTTTGCTGGCGCGATCGCAGTTCCAGGTGTTCAACGGTGACGATGCCCACCTCAGAACCGTGGGGGAGCAGGCACTCTTCCCAACCCGACCCGATACCTGCTGGACAAGCGTGACAGGGCAAAAGGGGTTACTGGGCGATCGCGATTGTGGAGTCTACATTGAAGATGGCTGGGTCAGAACGCTGAAGGAGTTGATTTTGCCCGTCAGCTTGCTCAAAATGCCCGGAGCGCACAATCAGCAAAATCTTCTAGCAGCAGTTGCCGCCGCCCGCCTCGCTGGAATCAATAAGAATGCGATCGCTCAAGCGATCGCTAGCTTTCCCGGTGTGCCCCATCGGTTAGAGCACATCTGCACTTGGCGAGGCGTTGATTTCATCAATGACAGCAAAGCGACAAACTACGATGCCGCCGAAGTAGGACTGGCTGCTGTGCGATCGCCCGTAATTCTAATTGCAGGCGGTGAGGCGAAACTGGGTGAAGATCAAGCGTGGCTGACTCGGATTCAGCAGCAAGCGGCGGCGGTGCTGCTAATTGGCTCGGCGGCTCCCACCTTTGCCCAGCGCCTCGATCAGGTAGGCTACGATCGCCACGAGATTGTGGAGACAATGGAACGGGCTGTAGCACGATCGACTCACTTGACCCAGCAATACCAGGCAGCAATCGTCCTCCTCTCTCCCGCCTGTGCCAGCTTCGATCAATACCAGAACTTCGAGCAACGCGGCGACCACTTCCGTCAGCTTTGTCTGGAACTGTTGGACTAAGCACATTCAAAACTTGAGTCAAAACTTGAGTCAAAACTTGAGGTAGTGCAGTAGCTCGGCAGTGACTTGGGGCGGTAGGGCGAGGCGACTTTGGAGGTGCGCCAAGTTGCGGTAGGGCAAGGACGAGCGCTGTTGGACGATTGCCCTTGCCAGGTGCAAATCCAC
Source organism: Thermosynechococcaceae cyanobacterium (assembly GCA_036703905.1). Lineage (GTDB taxonomy): Bacteria > Cyanobacteriota > Cyanobacteriia > Leptolyngbyales > Leptolyngbyaceae > DATNQR01. Next base: position 807 of record DATNQR010000609.1, on the reverse strand, counting down.
CACGGGAATTTGCACCAGCATCTCGACGGTAGCGGTGTTGGGGTTGTAGGTTTGGACGGTTTGCACACTTTCGGGGTCGTAGTAGCAAAAGCTCAGGATCGGCTCCAACGGCTTGAGGCGCTGCACGGGTGAACCGATCGCTGCTGCTACATCCTCCAGGCAATGGAACGGTACGCCCGCCTGACTCAACTGCGCCAACAGCCGCGCCTGATGAATCGATAGTCCCGGCAAACGCAGCCAGTCATCCACGCTGGCTCGGTTTACATCAATTTTTACGCCCAGGCTGACTGCGATCGCGACCTCTTCCAGGGATTGCAAGCGGTAGTAAGGATCGCTGAGGATTTGCGATCGGACAGAGGGCGAGCCGACTGAAAGATTAGAAAGCCATCGAGACAGTGCCATAAAATCAACCCTAGCCGATGCGATCGAGCATTTGGCGGCGTTTTTGCTCAAACTCGTACTCTGAGATCAGCCCATCGGCCCGGAGTTGGTCAAGTTGGCGAACCGCTTCCGCGATCGCCCCGATCACCGCCGGATCGATTTCCGCGGATTTTGCAGAGGCAACCGAAGCAGAGGAAGCGCCACTAGAAACACCACTATTGAACTTCAGATCAAACTCATCGCCATCCTGAGAGAGATACCATGCGCCCTCGATCGCGCTGGCAATGCGGGGAATCGGAGTCCAAGACAGCATCAAATACAGCAAGCCCCATAACGGCTGCCGCAGATAGAACTTGTGCAGCCCCGCGATCGGTGCAACCGCTCCTGCAAACGCCAAAGCCGTCGCCACTTTGCGACTTCTCGGCC
>DATNQR010000608.1:0-7500 GCA_036703905.1 Thermosynechococcaceae cyanobacterium | reverse complement strand
TAGTTCGGGTCAGAGTCTGCACCGTCGGGGGTATCGTCCTGCGGTTGGCGCTGCACCGTTGAAAGAATCGCTGGCAGCGGCACTGATTCAACTGTCGGGCTGGCAGCCAGAGCAGATGTTTTACGATCCGCTCTGTGGCTCCGGCACGTTACCGCTGGAGGCGAGTTTGAAAGCCCTGAATATTGCACCGGGGCTATTTCGCGATCGCTTTGGGTTTGAAACCTGGCTTGATGCGGATCAGCCTCTCCTAGAAAAGCTGATTCAATCAGCAGAAGCCAGTCAGCGCGAAAGCTTGCCTGCGCCGATTTGGGGCAGCGATCGCGATGCCGAGGTGATTGAGCAGGCGATCGTCAATGCGACCAACTGTGGTGTACTAAACCACGTTTATTTTGCGGCGATCGATCTTGAAGACGTTGCCGCACCCGCAGACAGCGGCGTCGTATTCTGCAACCCACCCTATGGCGAACGGTTAGGACGGGATAGCGACTTGGGCGCGTTCTACAAACGGCTAGGCGACGTGCTAAAGCAACGCTTCAAAGGCTGGACGGCGTTTGTGCTGAGCGGCAATAAGGAACTCGCCCAGTCGATCGGGCTAAAATCGGCCCAACGGTTTGCGGTTTATAATGGTATGTTGCCCTGTCAGTTGATGAAGTACGAACTGTACTAGATATGTTGCGATTAACTGAAATCAAGCTGCCCCTTGATCATCCTGAAGAGGCGATCGAAGCGGCTATTCTCAAAAAGCTGCAAATTGCACCAGAAGCATTAATTCGCTACACCATCTTTAAGCGCAGCCATGATGCTCGTAAGAAGGGAGAAATCACGCTCGTTTACATTGTGGATGTAGAGACAACTCAGGAAAAGCTGCTGCTGCAACGCCTGAAAAAAGATCCCCATGTGATGCCGACGCCAGATATGAGTTATCGTCTGGTGGCGCAAGCTCCCCACAATTTAGTGAGTCGTCCGATTGTGATTGGCACCGGGCCCTGCGGCATGTTTGCAGGGCTGCTACTGGCGCAAATGGGGTTTCGTCCATTGTTGTTAGAACGTGGGAAGCCAGTGCGCGATCGCACCGTAGACACCTTTGCTTTCTGGAAAAAGAAAAACACTTTGAACCCAGAATCCAACGCGCAGTTTGGCGAGGGCGGTGCGGGCACTTTTTCAGATGGCAAGCTTTACAGCCAGGTCAAGGATTCCAACCATTACGGGCGCAAGGTGCTAACCGAACTGGTCAATTCTGGAGCTTCACCAGAAATTCTCTACATCAATAAACCCCACATCGGCACCTTTAAGCTGGTCGGCATCGTCCAGAGTCTACGTGCTCGGATTGAGGCACTCGGCGGCGAAATTCGCTTTCAAAGCCGCGTTGTAGACATTCATATCGAGAAGGGACAGGTGCAGGGTGTCATTCTTGCCAGCGGTGAGTATATTGCCAGCCAGCATGTGGTGCTTGCAGTCGGGCACAGTGCCCGCGATACGTTTCAAATGTTGTTCGATCGCGGCGTTTACATTGAACCCAAGCCGTTTTCCATTGGCTTTCGGGTCGAGCATCCCCAACCGCTGATCGATCGCTGTCGGTTTGGCGATCAGGCAGGTCACAAGCTGTTAGGTGCTGCCGATTACAAACTGGTGCATCACTGTCAGAATGGTCGTTCTGTCTATAGCTTTTGTATGTGTCCCGGTGGTTTGGTTGTCGCTGCCACGTCTGAACCGGGGCGAGTTGTCACCAACGGCATGAGCCAATACTCGCGCAACGAACGCAATGCCAACAGTGCGATCGTGGTCGGCATCACCCCCGACGACTATCCAGGACATCCCCTGGCAGGAATCGCTTTGCAGCGTCGCTTAGAAGAACGAGCCTTCGAGCTAGGCGGTAGCACCTACAATGCACCAGGGCAACTTGTGGGAGACTTTCTGGACGATCGCCCCTCCCATGCCTTTGGTACTGTATTGCCCTCCTATGCGCCGGGGGTGCATTTAGGTGACTTGAGTACGAGCTTGCCCGACTATGCGATCGCGGCAATCCGTGAAGCACTACCCGCCTTCGACAAACAGATTAAAGGCTTTGCTATGCCGGATGCTGTGTTGACTGGGGTGGAAACACGCACCTCGTCACCGATTCGGGTTAAGCGCAACGAGGAATATCAAAGCCTCAACACCAACGGCCTTTATCCCGCTGGCGAGGGTGCGGGTTACGCAGGGGGCATTCTTTCCGCAGGTATTGACGGCATCAAGGTTGCAGAGGCAGTTGCATTAAATATCGTGCGATCGGCTGGGTCTATTCATTAATCGCATTTAACTTAACAGAAGGTTTAGAGCTTGAAAAGCTTACGTCGTAGGGATTTAGAGGCAATGGGATAATCGAGAGTTTAGAGAGCTAGAGCCAAAAAGCGACAGAAGTTAACCCAGAGTCCGAAGAGAAACAACACTTCTGTACCTGTACCCGTACCACTAAATTGCTTGCCTCGTTTTAATCAAAGGATTTGGCTCAACATTCTACTGAGGCGACACAACAGGCGTGTGGCTTCCGTTGGAAGATTGGGCAACTGCACCGCGAAGGTAGGCGGGTGACGGATTTAGAGGCGTGTCAATGCCGCAAAGCACGGATTCAGCGCAATCATATTGGCTGTGCCTTCCTCGTTCGGGTTCGGCTCAATGCTCTTGTCAACCAAGCAGGGCGACGATTTATCAACTTAAACACGGCTGACTCGATAATTACCTCTGCCAGCAACTCAAAAAGCCGTCTCTCACAACGGCTTTTGCGTAAGTCCTATTTCATTAAGTTAACAATCGATTCGATTAACTCATTTGGTTCGATCGGTTTGCTCAAATGCTGCTGAAATCCAGCCTGTAAAGCCTGCTGCCGGTCAAACTCTCCAGCGTAGGCAGTCAGGGCGATGGCTGGAGTTCGCCTCCCTTGCTTGATCGATCGAATCTGTTGGAGCAACATATAGCCATCCATTTCCGGCATCCCGATATCACTCACAATCAGAGCGGGAATGGATTGCTCAAACGCCTGTAATGCTTCAATTCCAGATGAGACGCTGGTGACAACTGCACCTGCTTGCTCCAGAACAAACGCTACAATCTCCCGTGAATCGGCTTCATCATCCACCACTAAAATGCGGATGCTGTTCAAGTCACTCGCAGCAGGTGAGGATGTCTCTGAAGATGGCACGCTGAGATAAGACGCAAGGGGCAATTGGACGGTGAATGTGGCACCTTGCCCTTCACCCGGACTTTCTGCATAAATCTGACCGCCGTGCATCTCGACGATTTGACGAGCGATCGCCAACCCCAACCCTAAGCCACCAAATTTACGAGTGGTTGCGCCGTCTTCTTGACGAAAATGCTCAAAGACATAGGGCAAAAAGTCTGGATTAATGCCTTTGCCCGTGTCGCTGACGGTAATTCGAGCAACGGATTTTGAAGCAGATGAAGCAGATAAGGTATCTATTTTATCCGTTGCCAACTTTACCTCAACCTGTCCACCAGGAGGAGTGAATTTGACAGCATTCGACAACAAGTTCCAAATCACCTGCTGTAAGCGTCCGGCATCACCTGAGACATGAATGGAGGGATAGAAGGATGGGGGGATAGGGGGTGAATGCTCTGTTTCTCCGGTCACTTCAAATCTCAAATCGATTCCCTTAGCTTCGGCAGCGAGATGAACGGTTTCCAGAGCGGCTGAAATGACTGCACTCAGATCAACGGGCTGGGTATCCAAGCTGAGTTTGCCCCGCAGAATACGGGAGATGTCCAGTAGATCGTCAATTAATTGCGCTTGGAGTTGGGCATTACGATCGATCGTCTCAAGCGCAGTTTTGGTTTTTGCTGGGTCGAGCTTGCCTTGTTGCAATAGTTTTGACCAACCGAGGATAGGGTTGAGGGGCGATCGCAACTCATGGGACAGCACCGCTAGAAACTCGTCCTTAATTCGGTTTGCCGTTTCTGCCTGTTCACGCGCCATTTGCTCTCGTGCTAAAAGCTGTTCTCGTTCAGCTTGAGCGCGTCTGAACTCTTCAATGTCTGTACTTGTGCCAAACCATTGCACGATTTGCCCCTGTTCGTTGCGGATGGCGATCGCCCGCGAAAGAAACCAGCGATATGTATCCTGGGCTTGATGCTTCAGGCGTAACTCTGCTTGATAAGCTGTTCCTGTCGTGAGAGCCGTTCTCCAGAGGTTACTGGTAGCTTCAAAGTCGTCAGGGTGGATGACTTGAGTAACAGCTTCAATGTCTTGAGTTTGCTCAATGGTGAGTCCGGTGTAATCTGCCCATTGCTGATTCACGTATAACGTGTTGCCTTGAGCATCAGTGATCCAAACCTGTTGCGGCATTGCATCTGCTAGTTGGCGAAACTGCGCTTCTCGTTGCAGAATTATGGCTTCGGCTTGTTTGCGCTGGGTAATGTCTCGATAAAAAATACCGAGTCCTTGTTCTGAGGGGTAAGCATGAATCTCCAGCCAGATATCGTAATCAGGCGGGCTGTAGTAGCAGTGTTCAAAGTGAACCGGCTCCTGTTCTGCCATTGCCCGACGATACTGCTGCTCCACATTTGTCCCGACAGAAGCAGTCCATTCTTCCCAGTGGGTTTTACCAATAATTTGCGATCGCGGCTTGCCGTTGATTCGTTCTGCTTCGGCATTTTGGTAAATAATGCGCCAATCGCGATCGAGGGCGACAAACGCATCGGTCATCCGGTCTAGTATTTGATCGACCCGCGTGTAGGCTGCCTCTGCCGCTTGTTGGGAAGTTTCTGCTGCCTGCCGTAACTCCTGCTCTCGTTGGGTGGCTTCGCGTCGCAGTTGCGCCAGCTTCAGGGTCGCCTCCACTCGCACCAGCAGTTCGCGGGCAGAAAAGGGCTTGATCAGATAATCATCAGCTCCCGCTTCTAGTCCTTCAATTCGCGCTTCTTCACCTGCTCGCGCCGAGAGGAGAATTAACGGGATTTCCTGAGTCATAGGATCAGAGCGGAGCGATCGCAGTAAGCCAAATCCATCGAGATTGGGCATCATTACATCGCTCAACACCAAATCCGGCATGGATTCGCGAATCGCGGCTAATGCTGCCATCCCATCTGCAACCGCTTTTACTTCATACTGCTGATTCAACAGACGTTTGAGATAGTCGCGCATATCAGCATTGTCGTCTGCCAAGAGAATGTAACGGGGTGAGGTGAGGAGGGGGTGAGGAGAGGAAGATGTTTGAACACTCTCGTGCTCCACCACTTCATTACTCCCTATCTCAGCACTCAGCGCTTTCAACTCAGCACTTTGCTCTGTTATCCAGCGTGAAGCTTCTACTACATGGGAATTTGCCCCCAAGGCGGTAGAGGCTAAAGTGTGAGGGGCTTGAATCCGTTCGCTGGGTAAATGAGTCGAACCGAAGGGAATGCCGATCGTAAACGTGGTGCCGCGATCGACTTCACTCGTAACCTGAATGGTTCCACCGTGCAATTTCACCAACTCCTGCACTAGCGCCAACCCAATTCCAGAGCCTTCATAGGTGCGCGATCGTGTTTCACTGACGCGATGAAATCGTTCAAACAATCGTGGTAATTCCGTTTCAGGAATGCCCACCCCTGTATCTGTAACCCTCAGTTCGAGCGAATCGCCCACGGAGTGTAATTGAACCGTGATACTTCCAGCGAACGTAAACTTGAACGCATTTGAGAGGAGATTGAAGACAATCTTTTCCCACATTTCGCGATCGACATACACAGGTTCAGCCAACGTTGGACAATCGATTTGCAATCTCAATCCAGCGCGTTCAATGAGCGATCGAAAAGCGCTCGTTAGTTCTGTCGTATAGGTTGCTAAATCTGTTGGTTCATAGGATGCTTGCACTCGTCCTGCTTCAATACGCGAGAAATCTAATAACGTGTTGACCAACTTTTGTAAGCGCAAACCATTTCGTTGTATAAATTGCAACTGTTCTCGCTCATCTGGGTTTAAGCGGCTATTTAAGGTGTTTGACAGTTCCTCCAACGGACTCAGCATCAATGTTAATGGGGTGCGAAACTCGTGACTAACGTTGCTAAAGAAAGTCGTTTTGGCTCGGTCAAGTCCGGCTAATGCTTCGGCACGTTCACGTTCTTCTTGGTAGGAGCGGGCATTGGAGATGGCCAGGGCAACCTGTCCAGCAACCTGCTCTAGAAAATCACGGTAATTACCATCCAATCGACGACGTGGGCTGGCAACCGCAACAAGTACCCCAGTTACCTTGCTTTGTCCAGGGGCGACAATGGGCAATACCATTGCCTCCTGCGGTGGTTCTGTCCAGGGGCTTCCAGGTAAGACTCCAAAGCGGGAGGGTAAATCACTGATGATTTGCGGTTGGGCAGTCTGAACCGCAAGCGCGATTGACCAAGTGTCTGTGCCCTCTGATGTTGTGAGATCGACGATCGTTGGACTGATGAAATTATCCGAGGGTGACGCAGTGCTACCGCAGAGATGAGCCTGTTTCCCATCCTGGCTAACAAGATAGAGTAGCGAAAGAGGAAGGTCAGCCGCATCGGATTTGAATGTTTCAACCATTAAGGTGCACGCGGCTTCAGCAGTTCTCGCAGTTGCGGTTCTAGATGCCACTTCTCGCAGTAGACGAGTGCGCCGTTCGCTCAAAACGCGATAGGTTGTTTCGGTGACGATATTAAATACACCCTCAATGACACCACTCTGTCCTTGAATGGGATTGAATGTGTACTCAAAAAAGCATTCTTCGGTATATCCGAAGCGGTGCATCGCCAACAATTCATCCTGATGAAATGTGCCCTCACCTGTTGCTAAAACCCCTGCTAATTCTGGCCCGATGTTGTCCCAAATTTCAGACCAAACTTCATGTCCAGAACGACCTAGCGCCCAAGGATGCTTGTTACCGACGATCGGTCGCCATGCATCGTTATAGAGCAAGATGGAGTCCTGCCCCCAGTAGATCGCGATCGGAAAGCGAGAATTGAGACAGATACTTAATGCCGATCGCAAACTCTGCGCCCAATCGCTGGGTGAACCCAAGGTCGTTTGTGACCAATCGTGAGACCGCATCAACTTTGCCATCTCACTGTCACCGCCAAAGATTTGTTCCATTGTTTGATCTCGGCTCATCCGGCATTTCCTCTCTTCTGCTCATCGGCCAATCGTGCTCACAATTTCGATTGGGTCAGTAGGTTTCGTTGTATGGAACTGAAATCCAGCTTTCAAGGTTTGTTGGCGCTCAAACCCTCCCGCATAGACGGTTAAGCGGTAGGAGGTACTCCAGGCTGCATGGCACTACCAGACCTAATGGTTGCTAAGGGTTCTTGCCGAAGTATTTTTTCAGCAGAGCTTGAGCATAAGCTTGCTGAACCTCGTCGGATGAGTTCGTGAGTTCCTGCAGCTGCTTGACTGACAAAACGGTGTGGGCTTGAAACGAAAGCTAGGAGGGAAGCAGAGCTTGGTTTAAGCTGGAAAGTTACCACACTCGACAGCAAAAATAATGGCTTCCACTTCCCGACTCTATGATG
>DATNQR010000607.1:0-13742 GCA_036703905.1 Thermosynechococcaceae cyanobacterium | reverse complement strand
CGGACAATGGAAGTCAGTCCCGCCGGAAACGTTCGCCTCATAGAGGTTCGCACTTAAACTTGGATATTGTGGGTGGTTATCTCACGGGCCTACAGAGACAGAATCTGTCATCGAACCCGTCAAACTGCATTTGTCCCTTGTTGCTGATGGGTTCAGCCTCGCCATCATTGCTCACTATAATCTTTTCAGCCAGTCAGCAGAACCAAGGTGCTTTTCCGTCATCCGCTGATGTTCAACTTCAGCACTCCTATGCTGTCTGGCTTTTCATCTACTATCAGTTCCGAGTTTATAACTGTTGCATCCAGTGATTCAAAGTAGCGCTTGACACATCAGCGCTGCTCTCGCGTCTGCTGCACTTGCTTCACCGTGCTTGCCTCTACAGTGCAGTCATCACTTGGATCAACTCGGTCGAGAGGTCGCTCCTGTTTTCGTCCTTCTGAAACAGGACTCCTGCCAAAAAGTAAATGTTATTAGAGTAAAACGCTTTACGATCGCGGTGCAGTGCCTCAATTTGGTGTTTCACCTTCGGCTCAGAGCTGTAGTAGCCAAACGGCAGCGGAGTCACCATGAAATCAGCCACCCGATAACCTTGTTCCAAGGCGTGAGTAATCGTTCCAACAGGATTAGAATAGCTGGAAATTAGCGTCATAACGCTGGGATAGTCCAGTGTCAAAAGACGATTCGTGAGAGTTGCGCCATCGGTTCCACCATGCAAAAGTGGCATCCGAATCTGATTGTCGATCGCGGGCAAATAGGGTGGATTAGCAATCAAATACTGAGCTTTTGGGCGTTGGGAATCAAAAAATGACTGGTTTTGAATCACATATTTACCGCTCAGCCCACGCTGCTCAGCCCGTGAGCAAGCTACGTCGTAGGCAGACGGATTCAGTTCATACCCATAAATCACGCTTCTAAACGTACTCCGCGTCAAAGCATTGATCACAGGGCTACCATCGCCGCAGCCAAACTCCACCACAAAATCTGATTCGGTGCAGTCGGGAAACACCAACCGCTCCAAACAATGGGAGTAGAAATGCGACTCCTCAGCGCATAGAAAAACCTCATTCTGAGTGAAGTCTTGAACCGATTGAACGCTGGGTTGGACGATCGACGCAGCAGCTTTAGTTGCTTTCTGGGAGCGCAGCAAAATTCCAGTCAAGGTAATACCCTCGCTTGTTAAAACTTGAAGAACTTGTTTTTGACTTGTTTCTGAGAAGCTTGTGTTTTGAAAGAAATTTACGGTGATGGCATTGCGCATCACCTGTTCCCCTTAAAGGGTAGGCAGAGGCTCAGACTGTTCGCCCCGGCGGATTGCTCGAATCACAGCCTCGCCAGCTCGATCGCCCATCATTTTTTCCTGGTCGTAGCCCCAGACAATCTCCCAAGATTCATTGGGGTACATATCCACCAGAGGCAGCGTCACGTCACTCATCATCCAGATTCCATGCCGCTCATCTTCCTTGATGTGCAAGTCCCAGTAGCCCATTGCTCCCTCTGAGAGATCCAGCCGCTTGGCCGCCGCTAAATAGTTGCGGTACATCGACGGGCCAGCCACCTCGAAGTAAGCCAAGCCTCCGTTGTAGCGAAGGAAGTGGCGCTTGCACTCAGTTAGCAAGAAGTTATGGTTGATGCTGGCCAGTACTTCCCAGGGAACTAGGTCGAAATAGGCTTCGGGCTGGGTACTCAAGCGCAACTCGGACATCATTTGAGCAAAGAAAGTCGAGTGCTTGCGGTTCAGGCGACCGTTGCCATATTCCTCCAGCAGCACCTTGACCAAGGTACACTGCACCGAGTTTGCCGCACCGCCCAGAATGCGAGATAGGCGACTGGCTTCCACTAAACCATCAAACGAGGCGATCGCCAGCAAATACCGATAACCCTCGAAGCTCATAGCTTCTCGTAAATATCGCGCATTATCAGACAAAGCCGGATCAAGGTCGGCGGCGGCGCGATCGGTTAAGGCTTGCTTTGCGTCCAGTTGCTTTAAGGCATCCAGGTCATAAAATTGCAGTTCCCACTGCTGCCACACCCGCTCAATTTGGTCTCGAACTTTGTGCAGGTAGGGCGATCGCTCGTTGGTGTAGTGATGCAGGCTATCGTACCAAAACAGATTCAGACGATTGATACGATACAACACTCGCTGAACAAACAAATGAGCAGCATCCGAGCCTTGAGGCTGCTGATAGGCTTCCTTAAGAGCAAAGTTTAGCGCCGTCTCAAAGTACTGCACTTCTGAGGAGTGGACAGATAGATTGTTGTCTAAGTCCTCTACCTCAACCAGTTGGGCAAACGTACTCTCTGCTTCGCTGTAGGGCGTGGACGATCGCTGAGTCTCAGAAAGTATTGCAGACGCTTCCACAAAAACGGGATCGATGACGAGGTTGCTCCCCATGAATTACATTTCTTCGATTTGTGCTTCTATATACTGTTATGTTTCGGAAGGGCAATTCACCTACCAGAGGGGTAGCTTGTGTGACCGAAAGTTAGAGATTGACGCTGGGTTTCTACGGACTTCGGTAAATCCAGTTTCTTCTGAAACTTCACCCAATCAAGTTTTTGCTGTAACAAGCTGAGAAGGCGGGGGAATCTATGGGCACAACTCTCGGACGATCGAGGTAGAGTTATTCTGGTCTAGCTCACCCCAGATCCCTCAGACATTGCTGAAAGCTGAGATGAATGACCCCCATCCCAACCCTTCTCCTGCAGGAGAAGGGAGCTAGCATTCTGACTCCTCTTGCGAGAAGGGGTGAGAGCTATCTGATCAACTCATTTCTCAATTCAATGACTCGTGTAATTGGTCTGATAAGCGGCACTTCGATCGATGGCATTGATGCTGCTTTAGTCGAAATCTCAGGCTCCGGCGATGACTTGCAGGCAGACCTGCTCGCAGGTGAAACCTACAGCTATCCCGAAGCGCTGCGATCGCAAATCGTGGCAGTTTGTGGTGGTGCGCCTCTGACGATCGCCCAGCTTGCAGACCTTGATGACGCGATCGGCCAGCAGTTCGCCCAAGCAGCCCTCACTATCCAGCAAGGATATCCATCTGCTGATTTGATCGGGTCGCACGGGCAGACAGTGTTTCATCGATCGCCCTCTAGGCAAGGCGATCGCCTTGCTCTGGGCTATAGCTTGCAGTTGGGGCGCGGAGAGACGATCGCCCACTCAACCCAGATTCTCACCATCAGCAACTTTCGAGTTGCAGATATAGCCGCAGGAGGTCAGGGAGCACCTCTGGTTCCCCCGGTGGACGTAGCTTTGTTGAGCCATCCCCAGCACGATCGCTGTGTCCAGAACATTGGTGGCATCGGCAACGTCGCTTTCCTGCCCGCCAACCATCAATCCAACCTGCCAGCCAAACTTCACCTTCCCACCCTCGGTTGGGATACTGGGCCCGGCAATCTCCTCCTTGATCTGGCAGTGCAGCAATTGTCTGACAGCAAGCAGCGCTACGACGAGCATGGCGCTTGGGCCGCTAGGGGAACGCCTCACCTTGATTTGATCGATCGCTGGCTCCAGCAGGATTTTTTCCAGCAGCCACCACCCAAATCTACGGGTCGGGAACTGTTTGGGCAGGATTATCTTGAGCGTTGCTTTCAGGACTTTCAACAAGTTTCCGACAGTCCAGAAGACTTTTTAGCCACCCTGACCGACTTCACTGCTGCATCGATCGTCCACAGCTACGAAACCTTTTTGCCCAAACTGCCCGACCAGGTTTTGCTGTGCGGCGGTGGCAGCAAAAACCAGTGTTTGAAGCAGCGGCTCCAAATTCGTCTACGGGAAATTCCTGTCCTCACTACTGATGAAGTGGGCTTGAGTGCGGATTATAAGGAGGCGATCGCTTTTGCAGTTCTGGCATACTGGCGACATCAGGGAATTCCAGGCAATCTGCCGGCCGTCACCGGGGCCAGCGCTGCCGTTCTGCTGGGGGAAATTCACCCCGTGGGAAATTTCCGCCCGTGATAGCATGAGATACCGACAAGCTTTGCCCAAACCAGCGCAATAAGGCGCTATCGATGTAAAGGACAGTGCTGTGGCTCACACCTTTTTAATGGAGGCTGGACGCTGGACGCTTCAGGGAAACTGGCTGGAACGAAATGGGATGCCCATTGCTGTTAAAGGCCGAACTCTGGTGGGCTGGAGCCGCGATAACTGGTTCACGATGGTGACGAAACTGGTCTTTCCGGGAACCGACCACGAGGAAATCGCTTTTCAGTACCGAGGTCGCCTAGACTCTGGAGAACGCCATTACACCTTTGTACTTCAGCACAGCTTGTTGGGGCGGGTTGAGGGAGAGGGCTGGGTAGCTCAAGAATCGATCGTGCAGCGCTACTGGGTTCTGGGCGATCGTCAGCGCCGGAGCGGGTTTGAAACCATGTATCGTGTGGACGAGAACACCTACCATCTCTCCAGTGGCATCATGGCGGGCCATTACCTGACTAACACAATGGAGGCAGTTCTGGAGCGCCAGACCGAGTAAGCCCTCGCTTCGCAGAAGCAAGTTAACGAGTGCTACTTGACGGGAACAACCTAACAAGTGTGAGCAACGTAACAAGTATGAGCGACCTGACAAGTATGAGCGACCTAACGAGAGCAAACTTCTCTCAGACAAGACGAGTCGCTACAATAGCTTAGAAGGAAGTATAGAAGAATGACTTACCGAGTCCAGGTTTCAGAAGATTCTTTGATTCTGCTCAAGTTAGTTCTGTTCGTGGAGTAATTTTTGGATTGTCTGCTCAAAGGATTTCACGGCAGAGATTGTCATTCAAGCGGGTGGTATGACGACAGACTCCAATATTGGAAGCTTGCTCGCTAACCGTTATCGGTTAGTCGAATTGGCAGGCAAAGGCGCAATGGGGCGGGTCTACCGTGCTGAAGATGTGCTGCTAGGCGGCGTGATCGCGGTTAAATTCCTGGCTACTACCCTGCTCAACTCCAAGATGCGCGATCGCTTCAAGCACGAGGCCCAAACCTGCGCTCAACTAGGGCAAAAAAGTATCCACATCGTCCGCGTCATGGACTACGGAGTCAATCAGGAAGATGTACCGTTCTACGTGATGGAGTTCCTTCAGGGCGATAGTCTTAGTGATGCTATCAACGCGCCAACTCTGGTGTTGCCCCGGTTTCTCAATCTGTCGCGGCAGATTTGTCTGGGCTTGCAGTGTGCCCATCAAGGAATCTTAGTAGACGGAATCAACTGCCCGATCATTCACCGCGACATCAAACCTAGTAACATCCTCGTCAGCAAAGATGCCAGTTTGGGTGAACTGGTAAAGATTCTGGATTTCGGCATCTCCAAAACGCTTCAGGCAGACAGCGATCAAACCCATTCCTACATGGGAACACTGGCTTATTCTTCGCCAGAGCAAATGGAAGGCAAGGAATTAGATGCTCGATCGGACATCTACAGCCTCGGCATTATGCTATATGAAATGCTGACGGGGCGGATGCCGCTCCATGCCGAAACCCACACCTTTGGCGGTTGGTATAAAGCACACCATTTCCAGACTCCCCGCACCTTTGCCGAGGTCAATCCTACTTTGCGGTTGCCCAAAGCCTTGGAGACGCTGGTTATGGGTTGTCTGGCCAAAACCCCTGACCAGCGGCCTCAATCCATCAGCGATATCCTCAAAGCCCTGCAACCTTTAGAGGAACGCTTTAGTGCTAACCGCCAGATCAGCAACCGGATTGGGGAGATTCTGGCTAAAAAACCGCAGCCTGGCGGCGCTGCTGTCCATCAGCCACCTACCAAAGCCAGCGAGATTTGCCAACAGGCGGTTTGGCCCAAAGACAAGCCGATCGCTCAGATCGTCTTTCCGCAGCCCCTCCCCACTCCTGAAGGGACACTGGCGACGCTATGGGTAATGCTACCCCAGCAGGAAATTCAAAACTTCCAGATCAACAAGCTCTACAACAAGATCTACAAAAATTTTCTTTGCACAATGTCCCCTCACCCGATGGTGCTGTGGCTCACTGCGGTACACAACAAACTTCAGAGCCGCGAAGGGCCACGTTGGCTGCGGTGCTATCTGGATCTGAAAACGCCTCACGGTCAAGAAATGACGCGCTTGCTAGGGGAAAAGGGGCAGTATCAGGTTCTTCTATTTGCGCTGGAAGATCCCAAGTCTTGCGCCCATGTGATGAGGGTGAAGCTGCCTAATTCTCAGTGTTCGCTACTGAAGGAATGGGCAATCACCAGTCAACCCTGGAAATCGATCGACCAGCCCACCACTAGCAAAAACTTGTTGCACACCGAGTTTGAAAAGTTAAAGGCTAGAGTGGCAGTTGAAATGGAAACCCATTCAATTCAATCCTCTTTGAATGCAGATACTGAGGTTTGACCGATCGTTGGTATATCCATAATCCCGTAGGTTTGAAGCTGTCTGCCTAACCGTCTGTCTGCCTACAGCTATGTCGATCATCATATCGATTAGCAATTGAGTCGGAATGTGTTGAACGGCTGCATCACAACTCAGTTAATTGTTTTCTGGAGCTGACAAGCAAACCATGTTTGGGTGCAAAAATCATTGCAATGACAAACAGCAGCGTTTGCAGCACAACAATACAGCCACCAGTTGAGCCATCGATATGGTAGCTGATGTAGGTTCCTACTACGCTAGAAAAAACACCCGTGGCGATCGCAATCCAGGTGATGTGATCAAAGCGATCGCTCAACAAATAGCCAACGGCTCCAGGTGTCACCAGCATCGCTACAACTAAGATAATGCCGACGGTTTGCAGGGCCGCTACGATCGTCAGCGACAGCAAAGTTAGAAAGGTGTAGTAAAGCGCTGTGATATTGAGTCCAATCGATCGAGCATGGGTCGGATCAAAACAGAATAGCAACAGGTCTTTCCTCAACACTAGAATAATTGCTAGTGTAATCACGCTGACGATCGCGGTTTGAATAATATCGTTGTCAGGGATTCCCAGCACGTTGCCAAACAAAATGTGTTGCAAGTCAATGTTGCTTGGACTCTTGGAAACCAGAACTAATCCTAATGCGAAAAATCCGGTAAACACTAATCCAATAACCGTGTCTTCCTTAATGCGAGTTTTAGATTTGATGAAGCCGATCGCCAACACGGAACTCAATCCAAAGACGAACGCTCCGATCGCAAAGGGAATGTTGAGAATGTAGGCAATCACCACCCCCGGCATGACGGCATGGGATACTGCGTCGCCCATCAGCGCCCAACCTTTGAGAGTCATGTAACAAGACAGTACAGCACAAACCAGCCCCACCATTGCGCTGACAATCACAGCTTTCACCATGAACTCATACTGCAATGGAGCCACAAGCCATTGCCAAATTAATTGGAGATCCATTGCTTGCTTTCCCTAGTCTTATTTTTTTAAGTGGTGAGGCATCACCCCGCCAAAAGTACGTGCCAAATTTTCCTCTGTGAACACGTCTGCTGTGGAACCGTAGGCCAAAATTGTTTTATTGACTAACACAACTTGATCACAAAAAGTTTCGATCGAAGATAAATCATGCGTCGAAATCAAAATAGTGTGTCCCTGCTGACGTAGTTCGATCAGCAAGTCAATCATTGCCTTCTCAGTTTTGACATCAACTCCAGTAAATGGCTCATCTAACAACAAAATGCTGCCTTGCTGGGCCAATGCTCGTGCCAGAAAAGCCCTTTTTTTCTGACCACCTGAAAGTTCACCAATTTGTCGATCCTTGAACTCACTCATTTGAACTCGGGACAAGCTTTCAGCAACAATGCGACGATCGTAAGCGCGGGGAATTCGCAGCAGGTTCATGTAGCCATAGCGTCCCATCATCACTACATCCGACACACTGACTGGAAAACTCCAATCGACTTCTTCCGACTGTGGCACGTAGGCAATTAAGCTCTGCTTTTGCACCCGACGTACCGGCAGTCCGTTCACCAGCACTCGCCCCGATCGCGGTGTGATAAACCCCATGATTGCTTTGAATAGAGTTGATTTGCCACTGCCATTCATGCCCACCAAGCCGCTAATAGAGCCGGGTGAAAGCTGCACTGTTGCTTCGTGTAGGGCGACTTTGCCATTGTAGGCAACCGTGAGATTTTTAACATCAATACTGACTGATTTCATTTCTCTTGTTCCATCATCACGACTTGCCCCGTAGCCCAGTCACCAGCGTGTTTACGTTGTATTCCAACAGTCTCAGATAGGTGGGTGCTGCACCTCTCGCATCCGATAGAGAATCTACATAAAAGACTCCACCAAACTGCGCGTTTGTTTCGCTGGCGACCTGTTTTTGTGCACTGGCGTTAACCGTACTTTCGCAAAATACCGCCGGAACCTGATTGGCTTTGACCGCATCTACAACTCGACTGATCTGTTTTGGCGTTCCTTCCTGATCTGAATTTACTGCCCATAAATAAAGCTCTTTTAGGCCATAGTCACGGGCCAAATAGGAAAAAGCGCCTTCACAAGTCACCATATACCGTTTATTTTCTGGTAGTACCGCGAGGCTTTTGCGTAGGGTTCGGTCGATCGCTTCGATCTGCTTACGATAAGCTGAAGCGTTGGCATTATAAGTGGCTGCATTTTCAGGATCTAGTTCACTCAATGCCTTACGAATATTCTCTACGTAGACCAACGCATTTTGAGGAGACATCCAAGCATGGGGATTAGGTTGATTACGCGCCCCTTCGGCGATCGACATCGGTTGAATGCCTGTTGTTAGGGTGATATGGGGAACCTTTTTTACATTTCCATAGAATCGTTCTGCCCAGCGCTCTAAGCCCAATCCATTGTCAAGAATTAAATCTGCACTCTGAGCTTTCGTCAGGTCGCTGGGAGTCGGCTCATAGTCATGAATTTCGGCTCCCGGCTTAGTTAGAGATGTAACGATCGCCTTGTCACCCGCCACATTCTGCACCATGTCTGCTAGAACTGTGAACGTAGTCAAAATCACTTTTTTCCCTTGCCGAGCCGGATTGGTGCCCGACTGTGAGGGGGTTGCTGTGCCTTTCTGAGGCGGTGCAGTTTGAGGAGAACATCCGCCCAACCAGAGTCCGAGCAGCCCCAACAGCACAGCGTAGGAGACTGTGACGGCAGCTTGGTAGGGATGAACAAGCTTGTTCATATGTCTTTCATAATTCTTTCATTTTTCAAAGGCTAACACAGATCGATGAGGATAAAAAGATTATGAACTGGCTAATGAGGATGAGTCAGATCTGCTTGAAATGGGATTCTTGAAGGCGATCGTGCTTGGAAAAAGCTCACATCTCCAGAGATCTAAGCACGTATACAAAGTTGGTTACATACCCTGCATTCCGTCTCAACCTGTGGGGTTATAGATATATCATTTGCGATCGTAAGGTTCCAGCTAACCTAGAAGCTGTCCAGAATAGAGACGGCATGAGCTTGATTGAATCGAGCAACGAAAACTAATGCACAGACGATTGCACAAAGACAGGAACTTTTCCTATGACAGACCTTAAGAGCGCACTAGAAGCAATGCAACAACTGATTGAGGTGGTAGCAAAGCTGCGATCGCCCACCGATGGCTGTCCGTGGGATTTGGCCCAAACGCCAGAGAGCTTGATGCCTTACGTGATTGAGGAGGCTTACGAAACTGTGGACGCAATCCAGCAGGGCGATCGGGCTGCTATCTGTGAGGAGTTAGGTGATCTGCTGCTGCAAGTTGTTCTCCAGGTTCAAATCGCCAGCGAAACCGGAGAATTCAGTCTAACCGAAGTGGCTCAGGGCATCAGCGAGAAGCTAATTCGCCGCCATCCCCATGTGTTTGGCGCGGTGGAAGTGCAGAGCGTAGCCGAGGTGAAGCAAAACTGGGAACAGATTAAGGCTACCGAGAAAAACGAAGCGGCGAGCCAGCCGTTGAGTGCCAAGTTGAGGAGATACAGCCGATCGCTCCCGCCCCTGATCGCCGGCATGAAGATCTCCGAAAAAGCGGCCGCCGCCGGATTTGAGTGGGAGAACATCGAGGGGGTTTGGGGCAAGTTTCAGGAGGAACTCGGTGAATTTCAGAAAGCTCTGGCGACAGATGATAAAGCTCATCAGCAGGCAGAACTGGGCGATCTCCTGTTCACCATCATTCAACTAGCACGATGGAGTGACCTTGATCCCAGCGTGGCGCTTCAGGGCACGAACCAGCGCTTTATTCAGCGTCTAGAGCAAATGGAATCAGTGAGCGATCATCCCCTCAATTCCTACACCCTGGCGGAACTCGAAACTCTATGGCAGCAAGCAAAAGCCAAACTTAAGGCTGACAGTTAAAAGGGATTCATTCCAGGAAGGAAGATGGCACTGCAACGCTTTAATGCGAAGGATGATTCAGTGGAAGATGATCAAATTATAGGAGGTTGAGGATTCGGATTACTGCCTCACAACTGTTGCGGAAGTACGATCGCTACAATGGTTTCAGGCGGCGACCGAATCGCCGCAATTGATCGAATTTTCCCCAAACCTTCTGTGCCCAAGCAACGCCTCGATGTTCTGCTCGTCGAACTCAACCTCTGCGAAACCCGCCAGCAAGCGCAGGGGCTGATCCGGGCGGGAGAAGTGCGGGTGAATCAGCAACTCATCGACAAACCCGGAACCGACGTAGACACGGCCGCCGTGATTGAGGTGCGGCAACGATCGCCCTACGTTTCCAGGGGTGGCGAGAAGCTAGCCAAGGCGATCGCCGAGTTCGGAATTCCAGTGGGCGATCGAGTGTGCCTGGATGGGGGCATTTCCACGGGCGGCTTCACCGATTGTTTGTTGCAGTCAGGCGCGGCTCACGTCTACGGCGTAGATGTGGGCTACGGACAGGTTGCCTGGAGCCTGCGGCAAGACCCACGGGTGACGCTGCTGGAGCGCAGCAACCTGCGGCACTTGCAGCCCCAAGCTTTGTATGGCGGGGAAGCCCTAGCAGATTTGGGCGTGGTGGACGTGTCCTTTATCTCGCTGACGAAGGTGCTGCCAGCGCTGCGGCAACTGCTGCGATCGCCCCGGGAACTGGTGCTGCTGGTGAAGCCTCAGTTTGAGGTGGGGCGCGATCGCATTGGCAAAAAAGGCGTGGTGCGCGATGCGGGGGCTCAGGCAGGGGCGATCGCTCAGGTTCTCCAGGCGGCTCAGGCTCTAGACTGGGAGTACCAAGGCGTAACCTGGTCACCTCTAGTTGGTCCAGCGGGCAATGTCGAATACTTGCTCTGGCTGAAAGAGGGGTCGGGCAATCCGTCCCCCGACCTGGCTGCTCTGAAACATCTTGCCCAAACGGCCCAACAGGCCCTGCTCAAATCTGCTATTTGATTGCCCATGCTGATTCTAGAAGCCCAAAACCTGCAAAAGTCCTACACCGATAAGGGCAAAACGATCGTAGCGGTGCGGGATGTGTCCCTGCGGTTGGCGGCGGGGGAAGTGCTGGCCTTTCTGGGGCCGAATGGGGCAGGCAAAACAACCTCAATCAAAATGGTGGCAGGGCTGATTCGACCGGATGCAGGCTGGGTCAGAATTGGCGATCGCGATCCTCACCAAAATTCGCAAGCGCTGCGATTTATTGGTGCAGTCCTGGAGGGCAACCGCAACACCTACTGGCGGCTGACCCCAGAAGAGAACCTGGAATACTTTGGAGTGCTGAAGGGCTTGAGCCAAAAAGTGGCGCGGCAGCGGAGCCAGGAACTGCTGGAACGGTTCCATTTGACAGATAAGCGGCGGGCCCAAGTGCAATCGCTTTCGCGGGGAATGCAGCAGAAGCTAGCGATCGCCGTGGCCTTAATTCACCAGCCCCAACTGCTGCTGCTGGACGAACCCACCTTGGGCCTGGATGTGGAGGCGACCGAGGACGTGAAACGCCAGGTGCGGGAAATTGCTCAATCCGGTTGCGCGATTCTGCTCACGACGCACCAACTAGCGATCGCTGAGGAACTGTCCGATCGTGTTGCCATTATCAATGGCGGTGAGATCGTTGTTGAAGAGACAACCGATGAGCTAATTCGTCAGTTCTCCGGCAGTTCCTACCGTATAGAAGTAGCGGAAGAAATTGATGTCGATCGGCGCTACAAGTTGGAGGCCTTGGGTGTAGCGATCGAGTCAGAGCGATCGTTGCAAATCATTGATTCCGACTTGCTTTACTCGGCACTAGAGATTCTTAAGCCTCTCCCTTTAATGCAAGTTCAGAAAGACCAAGCAACACTAACCGATGTGTTTCTCAACTTTGTGCGAAGGGAGCAATCAGAATGAAGAACTTCTCCTAACGAGCAACAGGCGCGACTGCTTAAAATCCCAGCAGAGTATCGACGGGTTCTCGATCGCCCCCTCACTCCAAACCCTCCCACAGATGAGCCAGCATGAAACTCTTGTTAGCTGAATTAAAACGAAGCTGGACAATGCTACGACGCTACGGAGCAGAAACCATCGGCGGCATTGTCGCCACGACCGTTGTATTTTATGGATTATTTCTCAGTGCAAAATACGTGGCGGGAGAAGTGCAGTTTGGCGATCGGCTGGATGCGATCGTCGTGGGCTATGTTCTCTGGTCGCTGGTGTTGTTCATCGTGGGCGACATTTCCGGTGGGCTACAGCAGGAAGCCCAAACCGGGACGCTAGAGCAACTGTTTCTTTCACCGTTCGGTGCGCCGCGAATTTTTGTCACCCGCGCCCTAGCCGGCCTCACTACACAATTACTGATCAACGCAACAATTCTGCTGATCATCTCCTTGCTCACGGGTACTCGACTGGCTTTCCCGATCGCGCTAATGCTACCGTTGGTGGCGGTGCTGCTGGGAGCCTATGGGTTGGCCTTGGCGATGGGATCGCTGGCGCTGCTATTGAAGCGGGTGCAGCAGGTGTTGGGCGTGTTCAACTTTGGTCTGCTGTTTGTGCTGACGGTTCCGGTGGAAAGTTGGGCTGGTTCTGCCAAGTGGCTGGGAATGCTGTTGCCTATGACTCCTGGGGCCGGAATGTTGCGGGCCCTGATGGCCCAAGGTCGATCGCTGGACGGACTGCAACTGACAATCGCCTTCTTAAATGGTGCTGGGTATTTTGCGATCGGCTTATCCCTGTTCTGCTGGGCAGAGCGCGAGGTTAAGCGGCGCGGCAAACTGAGTGGTTACTAATCTGAAGTGAGGTATCACTATATCAATTGACACACAGCTTGCTTGTTCTCGTCTCGAGTTACCTGAGGCACTTGCGGGGATATAAGGTACCCATGAAGCTGGAAGGATTGCAATGTTCCACTTGGGTAAAGTTTCAGGACGCTGCTAGAAAGGTTGATAGGTTTCCAAAGCGCCTGAGAGCACCTTGATTCCTTTTTCATAAGTTGCTTCAACATGAACCGCTGATCCAGATTCCAGACAGGGAAAGCTTTTGCAATAGGTTCATCGCCAAAATTCATATCAGGATTCAGCAACGCCGATTGATTATTACCGCTACTTGCACCTCGGCTTGATGATTGGCTCTGGTATTGTGAAAAGCTATAATCCCCAAATTGTTACCCAGCGGTTCAAGCAATCGGGGATGTTTTAGTCGAAGCGAGGGGCACAAACCATCATGGACTTACGAGCTTGCTACTTGAGTGGCTCGTCTCGTTGGCACAATTTTTGGAGCAAAAAAGCCGATACCTGCCTGACCGCACCTTTTTTCGTTCACTTGGGAAAGGGGAGAAGCAGTACTGCTTCTCCCCCCTCCGTGTAATATTAATCCTGGCATTTAGCTATTTTTGCAGAACGCTACCGTCCAACTATCTTCGCCGCAGCAACGTTTCACATCTGAGTTCGAGATGGATCAGAGTGGTACCA
>DATNQR010000606.1:0-8101 GCA_036703905.1 Thermosynechococcaceae cyanobacterium | reverse complement strand
CCATGAACTTCGGCAAATCGAAGGCGCGAGTTCAGATGGAGCCGCAAACCCAGGTCACGTTTGGCGACGTGGCGGGGATCGACCAGGCCAAGCTGGAACTGAACGAAGTGGTGGACTTCCTCAAGAATGCTGATCGCTTCAATGCGATCGGTGCGAAAATTCCCAAAGGTGTACTGCTGGTTGGGCCTCCAGGAACCGGGAAAACCCTGCTGGCGCGTGCCGTAGCTGGAGAGGCGGGCGTTCCCTTCTTCTCCATCTCCGGTTCGGAATTTGTAGAGATGTTCGTTGGGGTAGGCGCATCCCGTGTGCGCGACCTATTCGAGCAGGCTAAGACCAATGCGCCTTGCATCGTGTTTATCGACGAGATTGATGCAGTGGGTAGGCAGCGAGGCGCAGGTCTTGGTGGCGGCAACGATGAGCGGGAACAAACCCTGAACCAGTTGCTCACTGAGATGGACGGCTTTGAGGGCAATACGGGCATCATCATCATCGCGGCTACTAACCGTCCCGATGTGTTGGATGCAGCCCTGCTGCGGCCGGGTCGCTTCGATCGCCAGGTGGTGGTCGATCGACCTGACTATGCAGGTCGCTTGGAGATTCTTAACGTTCATGCCCGTGGCAAAACTTTGTCGAAGGATGTGGATCTAGAGAAGATCGCCCGTCGGACTCCTGGATTCACTGGCGCAGATCTGTCCAACTTGCTAAACGAAGCGGCAATCTTGGCAGCACGGCGTAACTTGACTGAAGTTTCAATGGACGAAGTTAATGACGCGATCGATCGGGTTCTGGCTGGCCCAGAGAAGAAAGATCGGGTCATGAGCGAGAAGCGTAAGGAACTCGTCGCTTACCACGAGGCTGGCCACGCTCTAGTCGGAGCTTTGATGCCCGACTACGATCCTGTGCAGAAAATCAGCATCATTCCCCGCGGTCGGGCCGGCGGACTGACTTGGTTCACTCCCAGCGAAGACCGGATGGATTCTGGCTTGTACTCCCGCTCTTATCTGCAAAACCAGATGGCAGTCGCTTTGGGCGGTCGTCTGGCTGAGGAACTGGTCTACGGTGAGGAAGAAGTTACCACTGGAGCCTCGAATGACCTGCAACAGGTGGCGCGGGTGGCGCGGCAGATGGTGACGCGCTTCGGCATGAGCGATCGCCTTGGCCCCGTGGCCCTGGGTCGGCAACAGGGCAATATGTTCTTGGGTCGTGACATCGCTGCCGAGCGGGACTTTTCAGAGGAAACCGCCGCCACGATCGACGATGAAGTGCGAAACCTCGTGGATCAAGCTTACCGTCGCTGTAAAGCTGTCCTTGTGCAGAACCGTCACGTTCTCGACCAGTTGGCAGCGATGCTGATTGAGAAGGAAACTGTAGACTCGGAAGAGCTGCAAGAGCTGCTAGCTAATAGCGACGTGCAGATGGCCACGATCGCCTAGTCAATCTCCGCTTGCGCGAACAAAAAGGGGCAGATATTCTCAAACGAGAATATCTGCCCCTTTTTGGATATTTATTTAGCTGTAGATATAGCACGTCTTACTAAACTAAATTACAGTAAGTCGATCAATTTACTGTAGTTTAGTTTAGTAATCTTCTAATCACCCATTAAACCTGGGGTGCAGTCGGTTAGAAGTTTGCGTGGAGAGTGTGCTGTGTGTAAGGAGTAATCATGTCTAAACAAAAATTGACCGTTGCCTGGATCGTTGCGCTGACTGGTCTGGGGGCAAATGCTGCGAGTGCTGAGGTTATGACACGGACTGTTGAGGCAGCCGCGAGTCCAATTCCTGAAGCGGTAGTGGTATTGGGTAAAGGATGGAGGAAAATAGAACGTGATCCAGCAATTGACTCCCAGAAATTGCTATGAAACCCTATTTCCTCTGTCCTACTTGCGGCTCCGACGACATCATGAAAAACGGTACCACTTGCGCCTAATTGCGGGCTTAGAAAGTTCCAGTGAGGGCGGGATTTTGCTGGACGATGAGCCATTGAAACGGTTGAACACATCGGCACGGGTGATGTTTCAGGATTCGCGACTGTTGATGTGAAAACGGGTGCTGGAGAATGTCGGACTAAGGTTGCAGGGCGACTGGAGAACTAAAGCAATTTGGGTCTTGGAGCAGGTGGGACTGAGCGATCGCGCCCAAGATTGGATTGCAGTTCTCTCCGGTGGACAGCGCCAGCGCGTCGCCCTGGCCAGAGCATTGGTGACAGAACCCCAACTGCTGCTGCTGGATGAACCATTGGGAGCGCTGGACGCGCTGACTCGAATCGAAATGCAGCGACTAATTGAAAATATCTGGCAGGAGCAACAGTTCATGGCTCTCCTCGTCACCCACAACGTTGAAGAAGCCGTAACTCTGGCTGATCGCGTGGTGTTGATCGATTCGGGACAGATTGCGCTGGATGTGCGGGTCGATTTGCCCCGTCCGCGCCAGCGATCGAATGTGGCCTTTGCCGCGATCGTCGAGTCAATTCTGAGACGGGTTCTCAAAACAAACTCTCTGTCACCTCAATCAGCCCGAGCAGACGGAGAGCTTGCGGTTCGTTAGTCGACCGGCTTAGGTCATTCCTGGATCTGATATATCCACGTAGGGCAAGTCGTTGAATCATTCAAGCAGAGAAAGTTTCGGCTCCAGCTATTCAAATTCAGACTAAAATCATTGATTTCAATTATGTCGCCGTTCAGTTTAGCGACGATGGAACAGGAATGTCAGAAGATGTGAGGAAACGAATTTTTGATCCTTTCTTCATAGCTAAACCAGTCGGTCAGGGTACAGGTTTGGGATTGTCCGTCAGCTATCGAATTGTTGTGGAGCAGCATGGTGAAAAGATTAACTGTCAATCTCAACTGAATCAGGAGACTATCCTTCGCTTAGAGATTTCGATCGCCCACAAATTGTCTTAGGGCAAGTGCATCTAAACTTCATTGAAGACTAACGTTCCCGATCACCCGCCGTAGACAACCTCTCAGTCAATAACCTTTCAGCGGTCAGTGTGCATTGAGCTCGCTAGCTTGTGGCACTCAAAGTTTACTAGATAATTTGAGTTCCCCTTGTACCAAGAAAACCTGAAAATGCTTCAGGGCCGAGAATTCCTTTCACTCTTTTATTGTAAGCAGCTTTTTGAAGGCTAGAACACAACTCTTGAGAATCTTCAACAACGCGACTCGCCCAAGGCGCTTTATAAGCATTCACTCTTCGCGATTCTGGCAGCAGTATTTGGATCAGTATACTCAAATTGTTTTCTTGACGTTCGATCCGGCTATGAGCTATTAGATCCTTCCACTTGAATAACTCCTTAACAGTTTGAAATGGTCTACTTCCCTTGTCTAAAGACACGTTTAAGTGTTTTGAAAGAAAATACAACTTACCAAGAGTTCCTCTGTACTCGCCTTCCGAAAAGAAGGTTCTCTCATTCCTATACTCTGTCGGACATACAGGCTCTAGCAAATAGTTTGCATGAGCCTCTACTGCAAAAGCAACATTCAGAAGCATTCAACATGCGAGTGCTTCCTCAACATCAACATACGCATCTCCATTTTGATTTTCAATACGAAGATCTCTCAGTAGAGTTGCATGTCCCCATAAGATCTGGTGAGTGTGAAATCTCCGCTTACGATGACTTGGTGTTTTGGCATACGCTGATGAATAAACACACTTCGTTGATTCTAAACAGTGGTAAACCCGCATAAACTTTGCACCGTCAATAATTTAAGCGGCTAACTACTGATTATAAGGAAAGTTTGTACGGCTTTACCCGAATTGGGGACATATACAGAAACTTTCCGAGTATCTCCCCTCATCTTTGATTAGCAATCCTGTTTAGAAGGGTCGCTCCAACGATCGTCTTGGGAGACTTACAAGTTTTGATGAGTTGGCGATTGAGTGGTTCACGATCGACCCACCTCTTGCAATTCCGTAGCAAGGCTGGCATGGGGACAATACTTCTTGTATTCTGAGAGCTATATTTGCGCTCTAAATTGTTATCGAACTTACAGTTTTGTTTGAGCAAATCTGTCCAAAGGGTGATTTATCTTGACTAAAGTACGGTTTGTCAATAAACTTACTGTAGATTAGGACGCGATAGATCAATAGATTTACCGCGTTTTGCAAATCTGCTTACGGCTTTGGCTCAACAAGTAACACTGAGGGTTTTATGACCACAACATCTACATCTGACCTCGATCAAGTGATCTCGGCCCTCAAGGGCGGATTGGCTTCTGTTCCTGCGGATACTGCTGTGCAAGTGATTGGTAATTTTGAGCAGCAGGTGCGCGGCTCGGGCGCAACCGAGATTGCTGACAATTTGGCCAAGCTCAAGGCTTTGCTGACCAGTGGGAATGGTAGCCAGCAAGATTTCAGCCAAGTGTTTACCCAGTTGGGGGCACAAGCGAGCAGTGCTGCTTCTGGCGCTGATTCTGCGGTCGCCAGCAAACTCCAAGAACTCGGTCAGCTACTGAGCGGTGCGGGTCAATCCCTCGCGTAAGTTGATTGCTGAGGTAACACACAGCAGCGTCAGGAACTCGGCAATGCTAGCCCTGGCGCTGCTTTAAGGATGTAAATTTGCGGTTCGTCTGGGGCAGAATCTTCGATCTGCAATTGCTCTTTCGATCGCGTCAAAACTTCCCAGAGAGCTGCCAATTTTTGATAGGCCGCTTCTGGCGACAGCTTGCCCCCTGTCTCTAGGCTGCAAATGTAGCTGGTGCGTTTGGCGAACTCTTGCAAGTTGGCGTTGAACACCAAGTGCTTGGGCGTGAACTGGCCCTGGTAGTTGTGGTAGGGATATAAAAACTCTTCGCGGTCAGTCATAGTCTCTTCCGAGCGCGGCTCTAGTGAGGGATTTGCTAATACTTTCACTAGAGCCAGCCTCACTCATAGAAGCGGATAGTCTTAGCTGTTCAAATGATAAATTGAAGTGATGGTTTTGCTCTGACAACCCACAGGCTGCAAGTCCAGACTGCGGATTGGCTAATTCTGGAAATATGCTTTCCACAGTGTCATCACCGCAAGGATGGCAACCACACTGAGGTAGATGCGCTGCAATCATTGGTGACTTAGCTGAAGCGAAAGATGCCCACCGATGAGGCCGCCAATGAACATCGCTAAACCCAAAATCAAACCTAACGGGTAGTTGAGCAATCCTTGGTGGGCGAAGATCAAAGTCGCAATCAACGAAGAAAAAATATTGATTCAGTTTGGTTGTGGCGATCGCTTGCACAAAGGTCATGCGAAACAGCAGAACATAGGCTGCGGTCAGCAGCGTCACATACCCGCCGCTGAAAAATCTCCCCAGATTCCCAGCCCAAAAGTAGCGATGTAACCGAGCCACTCTGCCGATCGGGAAGGTTTCCCTGCGGCTGGTTCCAGCCCCGCCATCCCAATCATTGTGATCGAAATAATCAGCGGCATTGCTTTAGAGTCCACCACCAAGACAAGTGACGCTCCCAAAACTGATCCGACGAGTGTCAGCACTATCAGGAGTGGCAACCGTTTGGCGGTGACCATGCCCTTGCCAGAAACGGGATTGTGCTGCCAACACTCATCAAGGTTAAGCCCAACATATTGGTTGCAATGGCAGTCTGTGGCTCAATGCCAAAAGCCAGCATGGTGGGCACAGTGATCAGGGAGGTGCTGCCAGAAATGACGCTGATAATGCTGGCTGCTAGGAAAATCAGGGACAGAATGAGTAGCTGCGATAAAGGCATTGGTTCATGAATCCCTCGCTGGGCGCTACGGACTGCTGCAAATTAGTCTAGATCTGAACTTTCATCTTGAAAGGGATCTGTGCCGATTCCTAAGAAGATGTCTGAAAATGGTCGGTCTGAGGTTGAAATGCGACTCAGCTTGCAGACTGCAAGTCCTAAAACCCTGATTCCCTCGTAGCTGCTTCTGGGTAGTTAGGGTGTATTCCCCTACCTCATCCGACTTCTCAGACATCCTCTTAAAGGCGATCGTGTGATAGGGCATGAGGGAGTTTGAAAATAGATAAACTTAGTCTTTCCAGACCATTCGGAGATCCCCGACTTCTTTAAGAAGTCGGGGATCTGGGAGAAGTCGGGGATCTGGGATCTGAGCCAGCCTAGAGACGATCGCTTGGATAAGGTACTACTGTATGAACATCACCGCGTGAACTTTTCAACTGCCATTTGCTAAACTTCCGTAGCTGTGGCAGTTTGGCTTGAAGTCACTAATCTAGATTGTTGCTGGATGGGAGTTTCTCAGATGAGAGTGAGTTTGCAGTCGGCGCTGAGTGATGCGAATGTGGATGCTAACCAAGCTGTGAGTCAGCGTCAGCTCGCGATCGCTGTGGCTGCCGTGGCTGAAACAGAGAGCCGAAATCTGCCGCTCAATCTGTGCCTGATCCTGGATCACAGTGGCTCCATGAAGGGGCGATCGCTGGACATTGTGAAGCAAGCGGCTAACCAGTTAGTCGATCGCCTGTCTCCCCAGGATCACCTCACCGTCGTAGCCTTTGACCACAAAGCAAAGGTACTGATTGCTAACCAGGCGATCAGCAACCCGACCACTCTCAAGCAGCAAATCAACCAACTGCAAGCGGGCGGCGGCACGGCCATCGACGAAGGACTACGGATGGGCGTGGAGGAATTGGTCAAGAGTCAGAAAGAGGCAGTCTCTCAAGCGTTTTTACTGACGGATGGCGAGAACGAACACGGTGACGACGATCGCTGCCTGAAGCTGGCTAAGCTGGCGGCTGACTATAACTTGACAGTGAATACCCTTGGCTTCGGCGATCGCTGGAACCAGGATGTGCTGGAGAAGATCGCTGATGCGGGCGGTGGCACGATGGCCTACATTCCGCAGCCAGATGCGGCAGTGGGTGAGTTTAATCGGTTGCTGAATCGAATGCGATCAGTGGGACTGACGGATGCTCACCTGCTGCTGTCTCTCAGTCCTGGGGTGCGACTGGCAGAACTGAAGCCGATTGCTCAGGTCGCTCCAGACACGATCGAGCTTTTCGTGCAGCAGGAAGGCGAATTCCACCAAGTGCGGCTGGGAGATCTGATGGACTCGCCTAGAGTTGTGCTGGTGAATTTGTACCTGGACAAGCTGGCCGCGGGAGTGCAGACGATCGCCCAAGCCCAAATTCGCTACACCGATCCCTCTGGGGAGGAGCGGCTGTTCTCAGAAACGCTGCCGATCCGTGCCAACTTTCTCAGCCCATTCCAATCCGCTCTCGATCCCCAGGTGCAGCAGTACATTCTGGCGCTGGCTAAGTATCGCCAAACCCAGATTGCAGAAACCAAGTTGCAGGCGGGCGATCGGGATGGGGCCATCACTATGCTGCAATCTGCCGCCAAAACTGCCCTGCAAATGGGCGATCGCGGCGGTGCAACAGTCCTGCAAGCCAATGCGACGCGCCTGCAATCAGGAGAGGCACTGTCGGCTGGTGATCGCAAGCAAACCCGTTTGATCGCCAAGACTTCTCTACGCTGAGACTCTCATAGCTTTAGATAGAGGGCTGTAGAGAGCTTAGGACGTTGATATTTGGAGGTGTGAGGCGCGTTGTTGTCCCCAGTCAGGGATGGAACCCTGCCCTCGTCCTGATCTATGAGGCTACGGTTATAGCTAAACAAGTTCCTAGCTGAACAAGTTGCCGAAGAAGTCGATCGCATCCTTCAGCGAAGCGACAAAAACATCGATCTCCTCACGGGTGTTGTAAAAGTAGAGGCTGGCGCGGGCAGTGGCGGCAGCATTGAAGTAGCGGTGCAATGGTTGGGTGCAGTGGTGTCCAGAACGAATGGCAACGCCCGACTGATCCAGCAGGGCAGACAGATCGTGAGCGTGAACATCCCCGGCAGTGAAAGCAGCTAGAGCAGCCCGCCCACTGCCATCGGAGTTTGGTTGGCAACCGTAGATCCGCAGTTCGGGAATTTCCGCGAGGCGCTGGAACAGGTATGCAGTCAGTTCTCCTTCGTAGGCATGAATTTTGTCCATGCCGATGTTGGTTAGATAATCTACTGCTGCACCGAGGGCGATCGCTTCCGCAATAGCTGGGGTTCCCGCCTCAAATTTGTGAGGCAAATCGGCGTAGGTGGAATGATCCAGGAACACATCGGCGATCATTTCGCCGCCGCCAAAGAAGGGAG
>DATNQR010000605.1:0-10279 GCA_036703905.1 Thermosynechococcaceae cyanobacterium | reverse complement strand
TATTCTTTGCCAGACCGTATTCCGGGTACTTGAGCGCAAGGCGAATCATTAGCTCGTCCCGCCAGACTTTTGCAATGATGCTAGCGGCTGCGATCGCCAGCGATCGACTGTCGCCCTGCACTAAGGTTTGCTGGGGCATGAGCAAACCCGGGATAGGCTGATTGCCATCAACTAAGCAGAGGGTAGGCTGCACCTTCAGGCGGGAAACCGATCGCCGCATGGCCAGAAGTGACGCTTGGAGAATGTTCAGGCGATCAATTTCTCGTACCGAAGCCAAACCGATCCGGCAATCTGTAGCCTGCGATCGAATTTGCTGGACTAAATTTGTCCTTTGGGCTGAAGTCAGCCTTTTACTGTCAGTTACGCCGGCTAACAACAGATGGGGCAGCGCGGAGTCAGGCAGAATCACCGCCGCCGCCACTACTGGGCCAAACAAGCAGCCCCGACCCACTTCATCCACCCCCGCCACGATCGCTGAGAGGTTGCAGCCCATCAGTCCAGGCAGATCGGGCTGATGGGCTGGAATCCTACGTCCCATCCCAGAGTCTACTCAGTGGCCGCCGCAGAAGAGCGACGGCGGCGACGGCGGGGTATTCCCGTGTCTTCGGGCGGTATGAGCGACTCCGCTGAGACGGGGGGCGGCTCAGCAGGCACAAATTCCTCTACGGCTGGTTCGTCCAAGTTCTGCACGGGTTCATCCGCGACAGGTGGCTCCACTGCGATCGATGGTTCAAGCTCAGCCGGGAAAGGTCGGTCGCTGACCGACGCGATCGACAGTTGCTCACCGTTGGAATCAGCCTCCGTACTGCCTCGCCCGCTCTTGAGCTTGATTGTGGGTTGCTCCCGCACGGTGGGAATTGTGATCTCCGGCGGCGTTTGCCCCGGCAA
This sequence comes from Thermosynechococcaceae cyanobacterium, assembly GCA_036703905.1. Lineage (GTDB taxonomy): Bacteria > Cyanobacteriota > Cyanobacteriia > Leptolyngbyales > Leptolyngbyaceae > DATNQR01. The sequence goes on along the minus strand of DATNQR010000605.1, from coordinate 9,391 downwards.
CACCACCGAGATGATCGTTGATTTGGGATTCTTGACCTCTTGATTAGTCAGCACCAGGGGAGAAACTCCCATCCAGGCGTAGACTTCTTGCTCTTCTGGGGTCATTTCCACCGCAATCACTTCAGGCGGCTCGGCTGGAGTCCGAATCGCATCGCGTCTAGAGCGGGTGCGGCGAGCATCGCTTTCTTCCGCAACATCCTCTACCAGCGCCGGAACTTCCGGCTCAATTTCCAGGGGAAGCTCTGCATCTACTGGCGCGATCGACGGCAAATCTCGACCGTTGCCCCGGCCTCGACCACCTCGACCCCGGCCGCCACGATCGGGACGGCCACTTCGTCCAGGTGCAGCCTCTTCAGGCGGAGAAAACGGCTCGATTTCTGGAGTTTCCAGGCGGGAAACTGGAATGGGCGGCAAGATCTGACCGTTGCTGCGACCTTCCTCCCAGCTTCCACCTCTGGCGGGGCGCTCTCTGGGGGCGTCGTCTCCAATCCGGCGACGGCGGCGACGGCGATTTGCGCCACTCACTTCCTGATAGTTGGGATGGCTCAAGCTGAAATCCGGCTCGTCCTCGTCTGCTTCGCTGCGGTCTTCCCAGGAGGCCCGATCGGGCAGCGATCGCTCTACGGTGCGTTGCTCTCGCAGAACGGCGGTGCGATCGATGATTTCGCCTTGCGAGTCTGGTTGCTCACCGGGCAACTGCACCAATTGGCCCAGTCCGCCGCAGGTGGGGCAGGTGCGCCCAAACAGTTCATAGATGTTTTTGCCCTGGCGTTTGCGGGTCATTTCCACCAGACCCAGTTCCGTCAGTTGGGCGATCTGAGGGCGGGCCTTATCGGCTCTCAGGGCTTTGTTGAAGTGCTCCAGCACTTGCAACTTGTCCCGTTGGAAATCCATATCAATGAAATCTACGACTATTATCCCCGCAATGTTGCGGAGGCGCAGGTGGCGAGCAATTTCTGTGGCGGCTTCGCAGTTTGTCCACAGCACGGTTTCACGGGCCGTCGCCGATCGCGTGAACGAGCCAGAGTTGACATCAATCACCGTCAGAGCTTCGGTGCGTTCGATAATAATGTAGCCACCGGAGGGTAAATCCACTCTGGGATTCAGCGCCTCACGGATGGCTGCATTGACGCGGAAGTAATCTAGGATGGGCACCCGCTCACGGTGATGATCTACCAGCACACCCTGAGGGTTCTTGCCGCCGCTCCAGTTGAGCAAGTGCTGTTTTACTCGCTTCAGCCCCAGATTGGAATCCACCACAATCCGGTTCACGTCGGTGCTATAAACATCTCGCAGCACTCGTTGAATAAAGTCATCATCCCGGTTCAGCAGGGCTGGGGCCCGGACAGCTGCCGCTTCTTTTTGGGTGTTTTCCCACTGAAGTTGCAGTGCTTCCAGGTCTTCAATAATGGCATCCTCCGGCATTCCTTCGGCTTCGGTACGCACGACCAAGCCCATATCGGCTGGCTTAATCAAGATTGCCAAAGCTCGCAGTCGGTTGCGCTCGTTTTCGTTGCGTATCCGACGAGAGAGGTTCACACCTTTGCCTTGAGGCATCAGTACCAGGTAGCGGCCGGGCAGAGAGATATTCCCAGTCAGACGGGGGCCTTTGTTTCCGGTTGGCTCCTTCATCACCTGCACCAGAACTTTTTGCTGGGGAGCCAAAAGCTCAGTGATAGAGCCGGAGGTGCGGCGCAGCTTCAAGGGGCCGAGGTCGGTGACGTGGATGAACCCGTTGCGATCGCTATCTCCAATGTTGACGAAGGCGGCATCAATCCCAGGGAGGACGTTTTCGACGATGCCGAGGTAGATGTCGCTGACCTGATGGGTTCCGGTGGAGACGATGAGTTCCTGGATCTGATCTTCCGAAAATACAGCAGCGATGCGGTGCTGCTCGGCAACGATAATTTGTTTGGACATTCAGTTTCCTCGAATAGAGGCGATCGTCGCGACCGAGGTACTGAAATCCTGGGGGCGATCGCCTTGCTGAATAAAACTCTGCGTCAGCTACACGTTCCTGAATCACACAGAGGGAGCGATGCTGCTTTCGGGTTAAAAAGTGAGGGAGTCTAAAATGGCTGCGAGAGGCTATCCGAAAACCTGGATGAACCTAGTCTAAAGAGGCTTCCGTTTGATTCGGAGAGGCTCTAGATGGCTGAAATACAACCGTGGGATTGAAGACAACCAGACCAGTACAACCGTAGACCAGTACAACCGTAGACCCACCAAATCACTAATCAACTGCCAAGTCCTGCGTTCTTCCACTAGAAGAACCTGACGACTCGCAAATTAAAAGCAGAAAGTCTGGAGAAGCGGCATCCAGTACGAAGGACTGGCTTACCTGGCGGCACTCCCAGGAGTCTTCAGCCCGCACAACTTCTGTTGAGAAGCATTATAGCGTACCCCGATCGGTCTGAACGAAAACTCCAGAAACAGCCAGCATTAGGTTGGGAATGCGCCGCCGAACCTTCTGTAGGGCATAGTGGAGAGGAGTCACTGAATAGGGCGATCGATGAAGTGGGGCGATCGAGCGACTCCGCAACCACGTTTTGCCGAATCCACAACTGACGAATCCACAACTACTCTTGAGATTTCTGGGTAAGGCTTTCTAGTGAAAGGCTTTTTGAACCTTAACAAACCCTTCGGCTTCACATCCCACGACTGCGTGGCCGTAACGCGGCGACTGCTGAAGCTCAAACGGGTTGGCCACGCGGGAACCCTCGACCCGGCGGCGACGGGCGTGTTGCCGATCGCCCTGGGCAAAGCGACCCGATTGTTGCAGTACTTGCCCCAAACCAAAGCTTATCAAGCCACAATCCGGTTGGGTCAGCGCACTGCCACCGACGACTTGCAGGGCGAGACGCTAGCAACGCAATTCGCTGCCCACTTGAACTTGGCAACAGTAGAAGCAGCACTGCAAGCGTTCAAAGGTCAGATTGAACAAGTTCCGCCTAACTACAGTGCTATTCAAGTTCAGGGAAAGCGGCTGTACGATCTGGCCCGGGCAGGAGCGGCGATCGCCGCCCCTGCGCGCTCAGTTGAGATCTACAGTTTAGACATTCTGAGTTGGCGATCGGGTGATCTCCCCGAAATTGAGGTGGACATTGCCTGCGGTGCAGGAACCTATATTCGATCGATCGCCCGTGATCTGGGGGGTGCTTTGCAAGTTGGCGGCACGTTGGCGGCCCTGATCCGCACCCGAAGCAGTGGCTTTGACCTAACCTCTAGCCTCACGTTGGAGCAACTAGAAGCCCAGCTTCATCAAGGTAAATTTCAGCCCCTCGCTCCAGAGTCAGCCTTAGAGCACTTGGCGGCGATCACGCTGGATGCCGATTCAGCTAGGCGCTGGTGTCAGGGGCAACGGGTAGTCGTGGAGCCGGGAGCCGGAACTGTGCGCGTGGTGGATGGAAACGATCGCTTTCTGGGCATTGGCAGCTTCAGTCCAACTGAAACTGGAACACTTTTGATTCCCCAGATGGTTTACGCCGAGTAGGGGATGTGTGTCTGGCGAGAGAGGCGGAAAATTGGCAAATTATCGACGATCGCACGAGTGACCGAATCTAATTGCCCGATCGATTCACTGAGGTATCTTTCTTTATGACTGAGCAAGACCTGACTTCCACAGCAAAGGCACTGGTGGCAAAGGGCAAGGGAATTTTGGCGGCGGATGAAAGCTACGGAACTGCGAACAAACGGTTTGAAAAGCTGGGCATTCCGACTACCGAAGAGATGCGCCGCGCTTATCGAGAGATGCTGTTCACAACTCCAGAAATTGGCAATTTCTTCAGTGGGGTGATCTTGTTCGATGAAACCATCCGTCAGGCAACCCAAGATGGAACCCCCTTTACTCAGGTTCTGCAAACTGCTGGAGTTATTCCAGGCATCAAGCTAGATGCTGGAGCGAAGCCGTTGGCCAAGTCGCCCGGAGAAACGGTGACGGAAGGACTAGATGGGCTGCGCGATCGCATTGCTGAGTACGTCCAGTTAGGGGCGCGGTTTGCTAAATGGCGAGCAGTGTTCACGATCGGAGAAGCGATTCCTTCGCAGCGCGGAATTGAAGTCAACGCCCATGCTCTGGCTCGGTATGCTGCGTTGTGCCAGGAAGGAGGATTGGTGCCAATTGTCGAGCCTGAGGTGTTGATGGACGGAAATCACAGCCTGGAGCGCAGCTTTGAAGTGACTGAGGCAGTGCAGCACGTAATATTTGAGCAGCTTTATCGGCAGGGTGTGGCGATCGATCAGATCATTCTCAAGCCCAATATGGTGATTCCAGGAGAAGAGGCTTCCCCAGCCAGCGTTGAGGCAGTCGCAACGGCTACTGTGAACTGTCTGCTGCGAACCGTTCCTCCTGCGGTTCCGGGAATTGCCTTCTTGTCCGGCGGTCAAACCGACGAACAGGCTACGGCTCACCTCAACGCCATGCACACGCTGCATCAAGACCTTCCTTGGCCGCTCACCTTCTCCTACGGCCGAGCGCTCCAGCAGGCAGCCATGAGTACCTGGGGAGGGCAGGCAGGCAACGTCGCAGCCGCCCAGAAAGAACTTCACAACCGAGCAAAGCTCAACAGTGCAGCAGCTCTGGGAGAATATCGATCGGACTTGGAGAAAGTCCCTGCCTGATGCTTCAGTCCTTTACCCTGAAGCAATGGCTGAATAATGGCGCTATTTCCTGAACTCGTCCTAGGAGTAACTTCTGTCCAGAGAGAGGTTTGAACGCCGCGCTCAATGCAGTAAGAATAGAGTGCTAAATCTTATGGAGATTGTGTTCTATGAAACTGAATTATTTCGAGAAGCAGCTTTCTACAGGCGGTCGCTGGCTGACAACGGCGCTGCTGAGCCTGGCAACGATCGCCCTGATTTGGCAGGGAGCATTTCTTCCCAACGCTTCAGCAATGGCGGCTCCTGGGGGAGTTTTGATAGCGGCAGATGCGGGTGATCAAGTTAAAGGGAAAGCCAACGAAGATGCTGGCCGCGCCAAAGGCTTCATCCGGGACACAGCAGACAAGGTGGAGCGCACCGCCAAGACAAACGCCGCGAAGGTAGACAAAGCCACCGACAGTGGCAGTTTCGTGGAGCGGAAGGCTAAGAAAGATGCAGCCCGAATTCAGAAGCGAGCAGAAGAAGATGCGTCTCGGACTGAGAAAGCTGTGGACAACACAAAAGATGCCGTTAAAGGCATAGTGGACAAAATTAAAGACGCTTTCTAGGGTCACTTTCTGAACTAGAAACGCTTCTGCGTAGGTTGATTTGGGCAACAATTCAACCTACGCTTTGCTCAAAACATTGCCTGGAATCATGGAAAACACGATCGCTGATATTTCAGTCACCACTGCTAACGGTCAGGTACAAACCTTGAGCCAGTACGCTGGCAAAGTTCTGCTAATCGTCAACGTTGCTTCCTACTGTGGCTACACGCCGCAATACAAAGGTCTAGAGCAGCTAAACCAGCAGTACCGGGCCCAGGGATTAGAGATTTTGGCTTTTCCCTGTAATGATTTCGGCGCACAAGAGCCGGGCACAAACGCTGAAATTGCCCAGTTCTGCGAAACCACCTATGGCGTGAGTTTTCCTCTGTTCGACAAAGTGCAGGTGAAGGGCGCTGACAAGCATCCGCTCTATGCCCGACTGACGGAAGCAGTCGAGCCGATCGGGGCTGTAGGCTGGAACTTCGAGAAATTCCTGGTTAACAAGCAGGGCGAGGTGGTAGCCCGTTTCAAGAGCGCTATCAAGCCCGACTCGCCTGAACTGATCGGCGCGATCGAGCGTGAACTTGCTAAATAGCACTAGGGATTTAGGTCAACAATTTTTGATACAAGCTCAATAGCTCTACTTCAGCTCTACTTCAAAAGTACTCTACGTAAGCTTTGAGGTAAGGGCGCACCGCATTGGTCAGCACAACGAATCACGATCAGATAGGCCCTTACTTCCATAGCAACCTAGACCTGTTAAAGCTCCAGCGCATACTTCTGGCGGCTTTTCCACTAGGCTTGCCTCTGCTGTTCCGAGGTAAGGTTCGCTAGTCGGGAATATCTTTAACTGACCACAGTAATTGATCAGTAAACTTTCACGTCAATCGCTCCGTCAATCGCTCTCAATCGTCTCTCCAGTTCTGTAGTGTTAACCCTACTTAACTGGGTGAGGGCGCTGAATTAGAATAATGCCTGTAGGGGCCACAGGCCTAAGGACTGAATTCATCAAATCTCGGTGAAGCAATGGGATTTTTCGATTCTGAGATTATCCAAAACGAAGCCAAGCAACTGTTCGAGGATTATCAATCCCTCATGAGACTGGGCGCAGATTACGGCAAGTTCGATCGCGCCGGCAAAAAACTGTTCATTGAGCAGATGGAGGCGATTATGGAGCGCTACCGCATTTTCATGAAGCGCTTTGAGCTATCGGAAGACTTCACGGCTCAGATGACGGTTGAGCAACTGAAGACGCAGCTAGGGCAATTCGGTATCACACCGCAGCAAATGTTCGATCAAATGAACCGAACGTTAGAACGCATGAAGGCCGAGCTGGAGCGGCAGAAGTAGAATTGAATTGCTTGATCGCGGCCGGGTTGCTGGCTGGACGATATCTCATGGGGAACGATCGTGGAATTTTTGTGGTTTCTCCTGGGACTGGCGATCGGTTTAGCCTTGCTAGGCTGTCAATTGATTCAACTTCAATTTGCCTTGAGACGGTTGCTGAAAGACCTGAAGCTAGATGAGATAGGTTGGTCGTTGCTCCCGACTGCACGATTGGTGAGGGCGATTACCATTCAGCACCGCGCCCGTCGATCACTGGAGCAAGACCTGGAGGACTGGAAGCACGTCATTCAACAAGCGCCGATCGGGTTCTTGCAAGTCGATGAGGAAAACCAACTCCTGTGGTCAAATCCCCAGGCTCGTCACTTACTAGACATTCAGCAAGTTCACCCCAAACCCCGCTTGCTATTAGAATTAGTGCGCTCCTACGACCTCGATCAGTTGATTGAGCAAACTCGTCTGGCCGAGCACCCCCAGCAGCAAGAATGGGTGTTTCACCCCATCAGCACTGACCAGTCGCAACTGTCGCAGCAGCAGCCCCGCCCCCTCAGAGCTTACGGTTTGCCTCTTGGACAGGGCAGTGTGGGAGTGTTTCTGGAGAGTCGACAGGAAACAGCGCTGTTGGTGCAGCAGCGCGATCGCTGGACGTCCGATGTAGCCCACGAACTGAAAACGCCGCTCACCTCGATTCGTCTAGTAGCCGAAACCCTTCAGCCCCGGTTAGACCCATCTCTACGGCACTGGGTCGATCGTTTGCTAAACGAAACCCTGCGATTAAGCAATCTGGTTCAAGATTTGCTGGATCTGAGCCATCTAAAGGCTCAACCAACCAGCCAACTTCATCTTAAGACTGTCGATCTAGCTAAATTGGTGCAGTCCGCTTGGATGAGTCTGGAGCCTCTGGCCCGTCGCAAATCGCTCCAGCTTGACTATGTAGGGCCGACCTCATTGCTGATTCAAGCTGACGAACCGCGCCTGCACCGCGTCTTACTGAATCTGTTGGACAACGGCATTCAGTACAGTCCTGCCCGCCAGAAGATCCAAGTCCAGATCAGGCTAGCGTCCGAAGGTGCTGTAGCTCCCCAGGTGCATCTGGATGTGATTGATGCAGGTCCAGGCTTCTCCGAGGCGACGTTGCCCTACGTGTTCGATCGGTTCTATCGGGGTGATCCTTCTCGTGCCCGCAACTTCCGCGCTGTTGATTTGGACACTGGAACAGAAGAGTTTGGACGGCAGGCTTTGATGGCTGAAGTGGTGATGCCAAGCCAGGGGAGTGGTTTAGGACTGGCGATCGTTCGTCAGATTGTTGAGGCCCATAACGGCTCTGTGCAGGCGAGAAACCACCCTGAAACACAGGGCGCGTGGCTGCAAGTGGTTCTGCCCTTGGCGGCCGCGTCTCCTACAGAAAGCTGAAGAAGCGAGAGCCTGGTGATGGGTGAGGGCTACTTGATTTAAAGCACGATCGCGCTTAATCTTTCTTATGATTAAATGTTCCAAGTACTAGGCTTGTGATCAACTTCCTATAGTTACTATAGATAGTTCCTATAGATCGTCTTTTCGTATCTCGGCTTTTCTTTGCTGCACGACTCACCTAATTGTTCATGTCAGAGCGAGTTCAGAAAATTTTGTCTCAATGGGGCGTTGCCTCTCGACGGCAAGCAGAGCAATTGATTTTGTCCGGGCGGGTGCAATTGAATGGCGCAGTCGCTCACCTGGGGCAAAAGGCTGATCTGAATTACGATCGACTAGAGGTGGATGGCGTAGCGATTCAGCCCCACGATCGTCCTAGTTTTCTCTACCTATTGCTGAACAAACCGATCGGTGTGGTTTCGACGTGCAGTGATCCGCAAAAACGCCGTACTGTCCTGGACTTGCTGCCGCCTCATCTTCACCAAGGGCTGCACCCAGTAGGACGGCTCGATGTGGACTCCACTGGGGCATTACTGCTCACCAACGACGGAGAACTTACTTTTCACCTGACCCACCCTCGGTATCACATCCCCAAGACTTACCGCGTAGTAGTGCAGGGACACCCCAGCACCAGCGCTCTGAGCCAGTGGCAGCAAGGAGTAATGCTCGACGATCGAGTGACACAACCTGCCTCAGTAGAAGTACTGGAGCGACAGAACGATCAAACTGTACTGGAGGTGGTTCTACGGGAAGGGCGGAATCGTCAGATTCGCCGAGTTGCCGAGCAACTGGGGCACTCAGTCCTGCATCTGCATCGCACAGCGATCGGTGACCTTCAGCTAACGGGAGCCGCTACGCTGCCGCCAGGTGCTTATCGTTCTCTAGAAAACCAAGAGATCGATTCCTTGAAGTCTCAAATTGACTTACTATCGGAAAGGGTTCCGACGGAACGAGAGGAGTAATGCTTGTGAAGAAACCCAACCTCCCTAACAACCAGGCCTACACGGAAAAACTGACCGCTTTCGGTCAGCGCCTTCAGCAACTACGGCTGCAAAGAGGCCTGACGCTGGAGCAGATTTCAGTCCGAACGTTGATTCCCGTGCGAATGTTGAGCGCGATCGAAACAGGCGATCGAGTGCAACTGCCTGAACCTGTCTATGTGCAGGGATTCCTGCGCCGCTATGGCGACGCAGTGGGAATTGATGGTGTAGAGCTTGCGGAGGAATTTTCTCCTGGAGCGATTGCCCATTCTTGGCGGCCCACCCGTCACTTCAACTTCCAAGCACACCTGCGGCCGCTGCACCTCTACTTGCTCTACACGGTGCTGGTTATGGGAGCAATCAGCAGCTTGTCTTACCTGCTGAATCGTCCTTCCGCTCAGGTAACTGGGCTGATTGCTCCCCCCCCTAAGGTAGTTGCCCCTGCTGCTCCAACTGCCCCACCCATAGGCC
>DATNQR010000604.1:0-6021 GCA_036703905.1 Thermosynechococcaceae cyanobacterium | reverse complement strand
ATGCACTATCTTAGTTTTTAATGGTTAATTTTTGAACTCCCTGGTCTAGATCGGATTGTTTAGCTTTGGGTTTGCTGAAAAGAAACCACCAAAGCTCCAGCCCGACTAGAAAAACTCCTCCTGCCGCAACTCCAAGCTTGACTCCCAAGGGTTGGTCAATCTGTTCAAATTTTCCTTGAGACGCTGAAGGATCTGTTGGCATTTCTGCCGCTGCCCCTCCAGCAGCAGTTCCTAGAAGCACCGCTACACCAGCTAGACTGCCTAGCACTTTGCGTTTATCCAACATGGAAACCTCCTTTACAGAATGAAATTTTTCGATTAGCTATGCCATCGTCTTGGGTTGAAAGTTCCGTAGCCGCAAAGCATTAGTCACTACTGAAACGGAACTGAATGCCATTGCTGCCCCAGCAATAATCGGACTGAGTAACCAGCCGAATAGAGGGTACAAAATTCCAGCCGCGATCGGAATTCCAGCCACGTTATAGATGAAGGCAAAGAAGAGGTTTTGGCGAATGTTGCGAATGGTGGCGCGAGAAAGCTGAATCGCTGTGACAATTCCCTGCAAGTCACCGGAAATGAGCGTGATGTCACTCGCGGCGATCGCCACATCAGTTCCGGTTCCGATCGCAATGCCCACTTGTGCCTGAGCCAGGGCCGGAGCATCATTAATGCCGTCTCCCACCATTGCCACGATTTTGCCTTCCGCTTGCAGTTGGTAAACCTGAGCCGCTTTCTGGTCAGGGCGGACTTCTGCAAACACTCGGCTAATTCCCACTTCACGGGCGATCGTCTCTGCGGTCTGACGATTATCTCCGGTCATCATCACCACGTCTAATTCCATCCGTTGCAAAGCTCGAACTGCTTGAGCCGACGAAGGTTTAAGCGCATCTGAAATTCCCATCAGCCCTTGAAGTTGACCATCAACTGCAATTAGAACAGCAGTTTTACCTGAAGATTCCAGCCGCTTTTTGTCTCCTCGCAAAGCCTGAGTGTCAATGCCTAACTCCTGCATCCAACGCTGCGTGCCAATTTGAATGAATCGGTCTGAGACTTTGCCTTGCACGCCGCTACCTGCGATCGTCTCAAAATCTTTCACTTCCGTCAGCGAGACTTCTTGCGACTGAGCATAGCGAACAACCGCCTCCGCTAAGGGATGCTCGGAATTGCGTTCCACTGAGGCTGCCAGTCGCAGGAGCTTGAGTTCGTTACCGTTCGCGGTTCCGCCTGTTGCGATGAAGTCTGTGACGGTAGGCTGACCTTGCGTGAGGGTTCCAGTTTTGTCAAGAACGATCGTTTGAATGTTGTGGGCCATCTCCAAACTTTCGGCTCCTTTAATCAGGATGCCATGCTCGGCTCCTTTGCCTGTGCCGACCATAACCGAGGTTGGCGTTGCTAATCCCAGAGCACAGGGACAGGCAATAATCAGCACCTCCACCATCGCGATCAGCACCAAGCTGAAGTTGCCCATCACTGTGAACCAAATGACAAAGGTGGCGATCGCGATGGCAATTACGGCAGGGACAAACCAACCCGTCACCTGATCTGCCAAGCGTTGAATCGGCGCTTTTGAGCCTTGGGCTTGCTGCACGAGCTTGACGATTTGTGCCAAAAAAGTATCTCGCCCGACACGAGTTGCTCGGAACTTGAAGCTGCCTGTTTTGTTGATTGTGGCTCCAATTACCTCATCGCCTGCCTGCTTTCTGACCGCAACGCTTTCCCCTGTCACCATTGCTTCGTCGATCGTTGAGCTGCCTTCAATCACCTCGCCATCAACTGGAATCTTTTCGCCAGGACGCACAACCACGACATCGCCTAGCTGCACCTCGACGATCGGCACTTCCATCTCTCGACCATCACGAACGATGCGGGCATCTCTAGCTTGTAGCCCCATCAGCTTGTGGATTGCGTCAGAGGTCTGCCCTCTGGCTCGGCTTTCAAATAACCGTCCGACTAGAATCAGCGTGATGACGATCGCTGCCACTTCGTAGTACACGCTCGGCATCTGACCTTGAGCCGTCAGAAAGTCAGGGTTAATGGTGACAAACAGTGAGTAGGAGTAAGCCGCACTCGTGCCCAAAACAATCAGCGTGTCCATTGTGGCAGTATGGCGCTTCAGGGCTTTCCAGCCGTTGACATAGAACGATCGACCGCACCAGAACTGCACCGGAGCCGTGAGAAGCGCTTGAAGCCAAAAGTTATGCAGCCATGCTGGAATAAATGACAGATTTACCCCGGTCATCGTCGGCAGCGACCCAATCAGCAACACCGCACTGATGATCGCCCCAAGCCAAACTTTGCAGGTTAGCTCTGCTTCTGCCAACCGTGCCGTTTTTTCGGAATCCTCTTTGCCCGTCACCAGCGCCGACTCTTGCAGCGAGAACGCTGAGTAGCCTGCTTCCCTTACTGCGTCCTGAATAACTTCTAAATCTGTGCGTTGCGGATCATAAGTAACGGTCGCTTGTTCTGCACCGAAGTTCACGCTTGCTTTAGCGACTCCTGGCACAGTCTGGATGGCTTGCTCAATGTTGTTGGCACAAGAGGCACAACTCATGCCGCTCAATTTCAGTGTTGTAGTGTCCATTTTCATAAAGCTGAATTTTCATAAAAGCTGGGTAAAGGTATATCTTTTGGCAACGATCGCTGCCAAAAACTAAGAGTTAAAAAGAAATTCATTCATTTCAATCCTTGAGTCACTACGTCATCTTGAAGCTTCCTCTACACTGGAAAGCCAAGCGCATTGCTCAGTGATTTAGTGTGAAATTTCCTAACTCATACACCGATCGATGCTCGTCTAGGGGCAAGGTTGGAGCGCTCAGTCATTGCCTCATCCAAATTTGGACAAATTGTTGGGATAGCACTGTCTTCTGGCGGATGATCCTGCCAGCCTGACAGCAAACCTTGCAGTTCAGAGCGTAATAGCTGTAGCGATTCAATTTGCTCGGTAATCTGCTGCACTTTCTTCTGGAGATTCTGCTTCACATCATCGCAAGGCAGATGCCCTTGATCATGCACTGCCAGAAGGTCTTGAATTTCTCGCAGGCTCAAACCCAACGACTGCGATCGCTTGATAAACGCCAGCCGGCCCAGCACGGTTGACTCAAATAATCGGTAGTTCGCTTCTGAACGCCGAACCGTTGGTGCAAGCAAGCCAATTTCTTCGTAATAGCGAATCGTTTTGATGGGGAGATCGCTACTGGTTGCCACTTCGCCAATTTTCAATAGGCTCTTTGTCTCGGTTGTAATCATTCTTTTTGCCCTGCCCCTTACAGCTTCAATCCCTTTCTTTTTCCATCTTGAAGTCTCCAGCTCACTAGAGAGTCAAGGGGCCGCACAAAAAGGAAGCCAATGGTCAGAAGTATGGGTACTGCACGGTTGATCAAATCATCAGCCCACCAAACAGCACTAGACTGAAAACTCGGTGGCTACGCGATCGCCACTGCCGTGCAGGTGTTCTATTCAACTGTCCGCAGATTAGCCGAGGCGAACTTTCACCTTCGATCGAGGCTGAGTCCATTGGGCAATGGCTCGAACCAATTGCTCAAGATCAGCAGGCTTGGCGAAATGCTCCTGGAACCCCGCCTCAAGTGCCTTCTGCTGATTGAACTCTCCAGCATGAGCCGTCAGCGCGATCGCTGGAATCCCACCGCCCTGATCCATAGTCCTCCGCCGTATCTGTCGCATCAGCTCATACCCATTCATCTCCGGCATCTCAATGTCGCTCACGACAACATCCGGGAGTGAATGAGCGACTGACTGAAGGGCTTCTTGGCCTGAGGCAACAGGCGTGACCGTCGCCCCAACTTGCTCTAGGGCAAACGTAATGAAGCTGCGGGAGTCCACATCATCCTCCACCATCAGAACTCGCACCCCATTTAGGTCAACCGTTAGCGCATCCGAGTCACCGCGATCGAGAAACTCAGCAGTTTTGTCAGACAGAGGAATCTTGACTGTGAAGGTCGCGCCCTGCTCTTCACCTTCGCTTTCTGCTTTGACTGTTCCGCCATGCAGTTCCACAATCTGCCGCACGATCGCCAGTCCTAGCCCCAGTCCCCCAAATTTGCGGGTCAGTGCCCCATCTTCCTGCCGGAAGTGATCGAAGACGTAGGGCAGAAAATCAGATGGAATCCCTTTGCCTTTATCTGTAACCTGAAGTTGAGCATGGGTATCCGTGTGGGTCAGACTTAGGGCAATTTGCCCACCAATGGGCGTAAATTTGATGGCGTTCGAGAGCAGATTCCACACCACCTGCTGCAAGCGAACCGCATCCCCTGTGACCACCGTCGCTGCTGGGTGGATCGTCATCTCGACCTGCAATGCTTTGGCTTCAGCAGCCAACCGCAGCGTTTCCAGCGCTGCTGCAGTCACCACATTGAGGTCAACGGTTGCTACATTCAGCCGCAGCTTGCCGCTCAGAATCCGCGACACATCCAGCAGGTCGTCAATCAGTTGCACCTGGAGCTTGGCGTTGCGTTCGATCGTCTTTACGGCTTGAGAGCGGGTTGCCCCATCCAGGTCGCTCCTTTGCAGTAGCTTTGCCCAACCCAAAATCGGATTCATGGGGGTACGGAGTTCGTGGGAAAGAACTGCCAAGAATTCATCTTTAATTCGGTTGGCTTGCTCGGCTTCGGCCCGGGCCGCTTGTTCCTGCGCCAATAACTGCTTCCGTTCCCTTTCTACCCGCTTGCGCTCGGTGATCTCCTGTTGCAGCGTTTGGTTTGTCCGCGTTAATTCGTTTGTTCGTTCTGCTACCAAAGACTCAAGCTGGGTTTGATACCGCTTCAGTTCTGCCTCAGCCCGGAGCCGTTCTGTCACCTGGGACTGGAGGGCAAGATTGGCGTTCTCCAACTGTGCCGGACTGGGCAGAGCCAGCACTTTTGGCATTAAGGGAAATAACTGAGTAGCAGTAATGACTGAAACCAGTGCTGTAAATGCTTTGACCAATCCTGATACCCAGTAGGTCGGATACCAGAGCGTCCAGATCTCCAGCAGATGAGTTGTTCCACATGCCACGATGAAGGTGGCAAACAGCAGAAACACCCACTCAAAGGGCAAATCCCGGCGATTTCGCACCAGATAGAACAGCGTGATGGGAATGGAGTAGTAAGCCAGGGCAATGAGTCCATCGGAGAGAACGTGCAGACTCACTAGGTTGGTCTGCCACAGGTAGCAGTGACCGTGGGGTACAAACGGGCTTGAACCGAAAACTTGGTTCCAGAAGTCCATCATCAGTCTGTACCTCCAGAGTTTGATTGAGTCGCCACCCGATCCAGCAAGGCCGCCACGAAATCGATCGCATCCAACTCCAAAGCACTAGCTGCCTGCTGGCATTGCCGTAGCGTGGGTGATCTGCGTCCTGTGAAGTAACGGCTCCAGACCGCTCGATCGATTCCCGTTGCCTGCTTTAACTGTGCATAGGATTGAGCAAGTTTCTGTTTTGCGTCCTCTGAGGGGAACATCGAAACTTGGTCGCGCTCTTGCGTCATCACCATTCTCTCCACCTATTACAGGAACCCATAGATGATCCTAGCAAGGCGTTGACTAAAGCAGCAACAGAAGCGCGATCGACCTGTCCATAGCTGTCTGTCTACAGCTATGGACATTGGGTGGGTTTACCCCGTCCTAACCTAGAAGGCTATGGCTGTAGCTGGACGAGAGAAAAGCCGATCGCTACAGTCTTAGCGCAGCGGCTTCGTCTGTGAGGAACTAGGGCTGAGGGGCTGGAGTTCTGGCAGTTGGTTTACCTGGAAATACTGGTGAAATTTGTCTGTTACCTGAAGCCAGTAGGAGCGGCCTTCGGGCTGGCGGCGCTTGCGGACAAGACCTAGTTCTACCAATTCTTGGACGTGCTGGTAGGCATTGGAACCGCGCAGATCCACCAACTCGGTTTGAGCGATCGGGCCACGTAGAGCGATCGCGGCTAGCGTCCGTAGGGCCCCCACCCCCAAGTCCGCCGGAACCAGGGTTTGCACCAAGCTATGAAACGCTTCCTTGAGTTGCAAGCTGTAGCCATTCTCGGTTTGC
>DATNQR010000603.1:0-12892 GCA_036703905.1 Thermosynechococcaceae cyanobacterium | reverse complement strand
CGACTTTGTTCTCTGGCAATCCCTTCGCGCGGGCGGTCTGGATGTAGTCCTGCCGCAGCACGTCTAGCAGTTCGCCGCGGGTGATGCGCTGAAGTCCGGCAAAGCTGGTAATGCTGAGAGCGATCGTCGGCAAGATCATGTGCCAGCCAATGTCCAGAATCTTGCCTAGGGGAGTCAAATCTGAGTGATCGATGCTGGTCATGTCGCCCACGGGAAACAGAGGCGAGGTGTTTTGAGCCAGGATCAGCAGTAGCAGCGCCGTAATAAAGCTGGGAAACCCTTGCCCCACATAGCTGAGAACCCGCAACAGTCGATCGCTCCAGCGATTCTGCTGCACCGCGCCCACAATGCCCAGCGGAATCGCGATCGCCCAAGTCACCACCAGGGAAGAAACCGCCAGCAGCAGCGTTGCCGGAACCCGTTCCCACAGCAGCGAAGTCACCGATCGCTGATAGACAAAACTTGTGCCAAAGTTGCCCTGGGTAATGATCTGCCCCAGCCAGCGAAAATACTGCTCTACCGGATGCTTGTCCAGTCCAAACTGCTGTTTGAGTTGGTTAAGGCG
Organism: Thermosynechococcaceae cyanobacterium; assembly: GCA_036703905.1. GTDB lineage: Bacteria > Cyanobacteriota > Cyanobacteriia > Leptolyngbyales > Leptolyngbyaceae > DATNQR01. Next base: position 12,327 of record DATNQR010000603.1, on the reverse strand, counting down.
ATCGGGCGAAATCTTAGGATTCTCCCGTAGAGAGTCGAGGTAGTCTCCTGGTGCAAGCTGAATAATCGAGAAGCACAGCGCCGAAGCCAGCAGCAGCGTCAACAGGGCTTGCAGCAGCCGCTTAATGATGTAGGCGGAGGTGTCGCTGTTCAGAAAGTTTGTGAAAGAGTCTAGGGCAGACTCCAAGCGAGGGCGATCGGAGGCGGTCATTAGGCAAGCAGTGAGCTAAGGGCTGAGGTTGAGTACGTCGAGTCAGGCGAAGAAATTCAAACATCCAGGAACGCTGGCGGACGATCGAAAACTGACGATCGAAAATTATAGAGACAAAAGCATGGAGGTACTTGTAAAAGGTACTTTAACTCAAATCTTGCAGCCGCCCCAGAAACCTGATTTCAGGTCGCTTGCTCTAGGTTCCTGTCAAAGAGTGGGCGAGATAAAAGTTCTCATAATCTAGCAACACATGAGTCTAGTAAGTCTAGAGTTACTAGACTCAGCCGAGGCTCATATTGGCAGGAGCGATCGCTGACAAGTTGGGCAGACTGCGTGAATGGTGAGTTGGCAGTCCAGCAGGTGATAGCCTTCCTTCTGAGCCGTTTTTGAGCCAACCTTGAGAATAGAATCGCTCTTAAATTCGATCGTCTTATTGCAGCGAACGCAGATCAAATGATGATGGTGGTAGGGATGGGGCTGGTTTAGCTCGTAGTGCTTGTGCCCCTCAGCCAGTTCCAGCTCCCGCAGAATGCCCATCCGTGCCATCATCTTCAGGGTGCGGTAGACGGTGGAAAGGCTAATGCCTTCCCCTTCACTTTCCAGTAGGGTGTGGAGGTCTTCGGCGCTGAGGTGGTTGCCTTTTGGAAGGTTTTGAAAGACTTGCAGAATGGTTTCGCGCTGAGGGGTCATGCGCCAACCTTTCTCGTTAAGTTCTGCCTTGAGCGAAGCGACAGTGTAGGGAGCAGCCATGTTCATATTCTCAACAAAGCTTATTTAATGACAAGAATAGCGAATAACTTCTCGGTTTGCAAGTAGAAGTAGTTATTGAGAATGTTTTGAAGAGTTTAGGAGTTTGTCCACCCCTAGGCTGATCTCAAGATCTTCATCTCTTAGTGTTCGCTGTCACTTTTTGGTTCCCTACTGCCAGTGTTCGTAATTATCAGTATTCATAGCGGTGCTTGCTTTAGTGAGGTAGGGGCAAGGGGTTAAGCCCGTTGTTGCCTAGTCTATAAGTCGTACCTCGTCAATTCAGGAAACGCTATATAGCGGAGCCGCGTCCGCAGGTCCACGACAAAGCTTAAGCGGAAGAGGTACTCAGGTCGACCCGAAGCGGTGGAAGTCAGAACCTAACCCAGTGATCCGTCATCCCTCAACTTTGCTAGGCTGATCTCTAGTATCTCTACTCAAAATGGGTCTATGGCTTCCACCTTTTCGTTTGATATCGTCAGCGACTTCGATCGCCAGGAACTTGTGAACGCGATCGACCAGACCGATCGAGAAATTCAGTCGCGCTACGACCTCAAAGACACGAAAACCACGCTGGAACTCGGTGAGGAAGCCATCATTGTCAACACTGACAGTGAATTTACTCTGGATGCAGTTCATATGCTGTTGCAAACCAAAGCTGCCAAGCGCAACCTGTCTCAGAAGATCTTTGACTATGGCAAGGTGGAGTCTGCCAGTGGCAGCCGAGTCCGACAGGAGATCAAGCTGCAAAAGGGCTTAAGCCAGGAAGTCGCCAAGCAGATCACCAAGCTAATTCGGGACGAGATTAAGAAGGTGCAGTCCTCAATTCAAGGCGACTCGGTGCGGGTAACGGCTAAGTCGAAAGACGACCTGCAAACCGTGATCCAACGGCTGAAGCAAGAAGATTATCCGGTAGCGCTGCAATTTACTAACTATCGCTAGAGACGACCCGCCGAAAAACCATGTAGGGTGTAGAAAATGTCCTCTAGCTGCCGCGATCGAGACTGACATCATGCGTAAGGGAACGCTGGTTAACTTCTGGGGCAACCTGTCCCCCCTAGCAAAAACGCTGCTGATTGCGCTGGCGGCTCCGTTGCTGGTGCTAAACGCCTGGGCCTTCTTCACGATCTCTGACTACTTCCACTCTCTGCTAGTCATTCTGATTGGCGCATCTCTGATTGCTTTCTTGCTCAACTACCCTGTGATGTTGATGGAGCAGCAAGGAGCGACGCGAGAGCGAGCCGCAATATTAGTGTTTCTAGCGGCGGTATCGCTGCTGTTGGCCCTAGGGATCACGCTAGTTCCGATCGCTCTGGATCAAGCCAGCCAGCTAGTGGTGCGGTTGCCGGAGTGGATTGATTCGGGGCAGCAACAGCTATTGATCCTCAGCGACCAGCTTCAGGGATCGAACCTGCCGGTGAATTTGGATTTGCTGGTGGAGCAGGTTACAGATCGAGTTAAGGGTCAGCTTCAGGCGATCGCGGCGCGGATTCTCAGCGTGGCAGTGTTCACGGTGACAAGCCTGCTGGATTTTCTGCTGACGCTGGTGCTGTCGTTTTACCTGTTGCAGCACGGCGATGAATTGTGGTCGAGCATTGTGGACTGGCTCCCAATCAAAGTGCGAGATTCCCTCTCCCAAACCCTGCGCCAAAGCTTTCAGAACTACTTTTTGGGACAGTTCATCACGGCCACCAGTATGGGAGTTTCCCTGACGTTGATTTTCGTCTGGCTGGCGGTTCCCTTTGGTCTACTGTTTGGGCTGACGATCGGCACAATGGCGCTGGTTCCCTTTGGTGGCTCAGTGGGCATTGCGATCGTCACAACCCTAGTGGCGCTGCGGGATATTGGTCTGGGACTGAAGGTTCTCGCAGCCTGTGTTGCCGTGCAGCAAGTGCTAGAAAACCTGATTGCTCCCCGGATTCTGGGCAGTATGACGGGGCTGAACCCGGTATGGATTTTTCTGGCAGTTCTGACGGGGGCGCGGGTAGGAGGTTTGCTGGGCGTGGTGATTGCGGTTCCCATCGCTGCGGTGATTAAAACTGCGCTGGTGGCGCTGCGATCGGACGATGGCTCAGGACTGATTCTGAGATCGACCTACTCAGATAAGGCCTACACCGAGAAGGAATTGCCGATGGTAGGACGGGTTTCCAAGGAGGAGCGATCGACTCCCGCCGACGAAATCCCTGCTAACATCCCTTGAGAAACAAAGAATGACTCTTTGAAGGTTGGAAATGATCGTCTTGCCTAATCATCTACAGAGCCTTGATCTTCTAGCTGTGGATGATTAGGCAATTAGGTTTGAAGGGGTATGGGAGCAGCGCCCCCAGCCAGGAGTTCTGCCTCCGCCCTAACCCATGAGGTCATGGCTATAATTCTCTCTTACCGCACAATCACGCCTCTAATGGTTCGGTTCACCACTACCCATCGCCGCCTTAATCCAGATACCTTCGTAATAGGTACTTGACTCAGAAGAGTTTACGATTCTGGCAAAGAGGTGAGTGGTGTGCCGAAGTGGTTGTTGCCAACGTTAAGTGAAATTTTGACTCTGAACGACCCGACTTGGGCGGCAGCGTCCCCACGGTGCTTGGGGGCACAGCAAGACAGTCGGGCGGGGCTGCAAGTGCGGGCAGAGCGCGAGTGGCATGGAGCGATCGCCTCACTCACCGCCATGCTTCAGAACCAAATGACTGAAAGCGCTTCTACGCCGCAAGGTCTGGTGTTATCGGGCCCGCTTCCAGTTCTCAGTCAGCCTGAAGTGATGGCGAACGTTGCGGCCTGGACTTTGACGGTGAGTGCCTTTGATGCTCCGGCTTGGCTACCGCTCCAATTGCTACCTGCTAGAGGAGAAGGGGGGATTGCCTCCGCCCCCCCTCCCATTCTGCCCTTGCTCCCTGGTGATCCCCTAGCGGCGGAGCAGTTTTGTCTGGCGCTCACGCCCTGGTTCAGTTTGGTGCTGGTGCTGGGGGAAACTTTGGCGGGTGAGCCATCCTTTATGTTCTCCTTCATGCCCGAAGTGGTACAGCAGGCGTGGCAGGCGATTCGTCCCCGGATTCTGCTGATGAATTCTAGTCAGGTGGAGCAGTTGGATGACTGGGTGGAGCAGTTTCCACCGATCGCCCCAGACTACCGAACAGTAATGGAGTTTAGCCGTTTGCTGCTGGAGAATCTGCCAGAGCCGATCGAAGAGTCTGAAGCTTCTGAGCGATCGCGCGTTTCAATTCCGCTTCGGCCTATGGAAGATCAACCATTGCCCCCAGCGCCCGATGTCGAACTGTTGCAGGCGATCGCCCATGAAGTCCGCACGCCTTTAGCCACGATCCGCACCCTGACTCGTCTGCTGCTGAGGCGCAAAGATCTGCCGCCGGATGTGCTGAAACGATTGGGCATCATCGATCGCGAGTGCAGCGAACAGATCGATCGCTTTGGGCTAATTTTCAAAGCAGTGGAATTGGAAACCGATGCCGCCCGACAAGGTGCCATGTTTTTGACTCGCACACCCTTAGGTCAAGTGTTGCAGGACAGCATTCCACGCTGGCAACAGCAGGCCACCCAGCGCAGCCTCACTCTGGATGTGGTCATGCCTCAGCGAATGCCTGCCGTCGTCAGCGATCCCTCGATGCTGGATCAGGCGTTAACTAGTTTGATTGAGCGCTACACGCGCAGTTTACCGGCTGGGAGCCACATTCAAGTCGAGGCTTCTCTAGCAGGAAGCCAACTCAAGCTGCAACTGCAATCTCAGCCAGAGGCTCACCCAGCGATCGATCTGCACCAGTCTCCGCTCAAGTCGATCGGGCAACTGCTGATGTTCCAGCCGGAAACGGGTAGCCTCAGCCTTAATCTCTCGGTCACTAAGAACCTGTTTCAAGCGATCGGCGGACGGCTGATTGTGCGGCAGCGTCCCCAACAGGGGGAAGTAATGACTGTCTTTCTGCCGTTGGAAGGCAAGCGGGATGAGGGATGATAATTTGAGTCTCTTCCCTCTTGACTTTCTTTCAGTTCTTGTATGACTTTCTCTGACCTGACTCGATCGCTCCGTGGTCTGATCATCTCCTGTCAGGCTCCGTTGGGTTCTCCTATGCACGAGCCAAGCGTGATTGCGGCGATGGCGGAAGCTTCAGTAAACCAGGGCGCGATCGCCGTGCGGATCGAATCACCAGCTCATGTGGAAGCGGTGCGGCAGCGAGTTTCTGTACCCATCATTGGCCTGTGGAAGCAGCAGATTCCTGGCTTTGAAGTCTATATCACGCCCCAGTTTTGCTACGCTGAGACGATCGCTCAGGCTGGGGCCGATGTGATCGCGATCGATGCCACAAACCGACTCCGACCGGAAGGCGGAACCCTGGAAACATTGATCCATCGGATTCACACTGAGTTAGGCAAACCCGTGATGGCGGATGTGGACACCCTGGAAGCGGCGATCGCGGCAGAGAGAGCAGGAGCCGATCTCGTGGGCACAACGCTCTATGGCTACACCCAGGAAACGAGCGATCGCCAACCGCCCGGATTCGATTTGCTGGCGGAGATGGTTGAAGCTCTCAAGGTTCCGGTAATTTGCGAAGGCGGCATTGCTTCGGCTCAGGCGGCCCGGCAGGCGATCGATCTAGGTGCATCGGCGGCCGTTGTTGGCACAGCAATCACGGGAGTTGATCTACAAGTCAAAGCGTACCAAGCAGCGCTGAAGGCTGAGCTAGCGGGTCGGACACTGGCAGAACAGGACGGTCGCCGCTTTATCCTGTTTGAGACTGTTAATCCTCACCATCGCCACTATGTAAACGCGAAGCTGACGGAATGCGGCTTAAATTGCCCAGAAGTTGCCCCCTTCTTTGCGCCTGCTGCCAACGCCGATGCGCCTCTGGATATTCTGCTGAGGGACGAGCATCAGAGGATTCTGGGTAGCTTAATTGGCTCCACTCGTTGGCATTGGCTGTCTGTAATGATCCTTTGGGTGGATGAGTCACTACGACATCAGGGTCTTGGCAGCCATCTGCTGCATTTAGCGGAGCAGGAAGCCCTGAGGCGTGGCTGTATTGGGGTGCGATTGAACACCTTGAGCTTTCAAGCGAAGGAATTTTACGAGAAACATGGTTACAGCGTGGCTGGACAGATTGAAGACTATCCGCCCGGTCAGACCCACTACTTGCTAAAGAAGCTCCTGGCCTAGCTTCAGTCCGCCTATTACTACAGCCCTAGTACTACAGCCACAGCGCTGAGCGGTATTGAACATCTTCAAGATCGATCGTCCTACTGAACTATTTACTCTGACCCGTTTGCTATGTTGGTTGCTACTGCTCAATAGATTTGAGCGAACGAATAGATTTGAGTGAACAAATACAGATCAACAAATGCTGAGTCTTCAAGATTTTTTTACCTTATGTGTTGGTCACTGGGATATTGAACGCACCTATCATTCTCCCCTTACTGGCGAGGTGGAGCGATCGCACACCAAATATGAAGTCAGCCCACTACCCTTTGAGGAAAAGCAACAGATCTTGAGTGTTGCCAAACCAGGTTCTGCCGCCAGCCTTCAGATCGAATCTGCTCAACTTCAACACGATGACACTCTGTGCCCTGGTTTCGCCATCAGCTTCAACACCATTTCTGAGAAAGGTGAGCAAGTTTCAATGCGGTTGAAGGCGCTGTTTGTACCCGACGCTTATGTGACATCAGCTATCGCCCTTCCACCGCCCCCATTAGTAGCCCAGATAGCTGCGACGGACGAGGCAATTCAAGGTTACTACTTGCGGGACGAAGGCTATACCGAAGCTGGCGCGATCGCGGCACGATTCACCTACCAAGCCACTCGCCAAACGCTGGAAATGACAACCTACTACCAGCACTCCGTCGCTGTAGATCAAATGCGCTTAATTTCCCCCACTTTACGCCTGCGAACGATCGTCACTTACGATCGTCCTGCTCTAGATGATTCTCCAAGCGTGATCAATCTCGTGGGCTTTGGTGTGGAGCGGAAGGTGTAAGGATGTGTAGCTGTAGGCAGACTGCACAAGACAATAGGTCATGACAGAGGGCAAGAATGGAACCCTTACCCTCCGTCATAACCTATGAGCCTATGGCTGTAACTGAACTAGCAAACTCAAAATTTCAGCTTGCGAAAAGCCCGATCGTCGCTTGAATCGGGTGGAGGCGATCAGGCTTAAGTTAGAAGTTACGAGTTAGTTGGCAGCACCTACGGGGAACTTCACTTCTCCAGACTGCTTACCATCAGGTTTAATCGCGTAGCCCTCAATGAAGGAGCGCAGCATCCACGCCATTTCTTCATGCTGCTCCATGATGCCTGTCAAGAAATCTGCCGTTCCTTCATCGTGGTACTTCTCAGAGCAAGCATCCACATGTTCCCGCAGGGAGCGAATGATGTGTTCGTGGTCGTTCACCAAGTTAGCAACCATGTCATAGGCAATGGGAACATCTCCCGTGTGCTCTTGAATATCGCCAAATTCCAAGAATCCCTGAGCCGTACCAACAGGGTAGTTGCCTAGCTGACGGACACGCTCGGCGATCGAGTCGATCGTCTCGGTCAGAATCTGGTACTGCTCTTCCCACAGTTGGTGCAAGGATCGGAACTCAGGGCCGGTTACGTCCCAGTGGTATTTCTTAGTTTTGATCAGCAGCAAATAGGCATTAGACAGATTCTTATTGAGCAGTTCGCTAACACCACCCCGTTGCTCTTCGGAAAGGCCAATATTGATCTTAGGCATTAGGTTTTCTCCTTAGTTTTGAATCTATCGTCATTAGACAAAATTCGGCCTCAGACCAGCATCGATCGAATGAAGGAGATTCAGCTACGCAGAATTGAACCTACAGGGAGAAAGGCCCACCAACTACTCTTTAACCTCCCCTTACCGCAAAAGCTGCCCCATCTGTGGCAATCTGGAGACAGACAGAAAGCGCCCACGATCGGCTACTGCACTGAAACTACTTTCGTATGCAAACTCTCTCCAGTCCGCCAGCACCGACAACCTCCCCTGCGATCGACACTTCAATTCAGCGTCGCAAAACTCGCCCCGTTCCCGTTGGCAGCATCACGATCGGCGGCGGACATCCGGTAGCCGTGCAGTCGATGATCAATGAAGACACCCTAGACATTGACGGCTCAGTGGCTGCGATTCGGCGGCTGCACGAGATCGGCTGCGAGATTGTCCGCGTCACCGTGCCCAGCCTGGCCCACGCGAAGGCAATGGAAGAGATTCGCGATCAACTGCACAGAACCTACCTGCCCGTGCCCTTGGTGGCCGACGTGCATCACAACGGGCTGAAAATCGCCCTGGAAGTGGCTAATTACGTAGACAACGTGCGGATCAATCCGGGGCTGTACGTATTCGAGAAGCCCAGCGCTGATCGTACGGAATATACCTCGGCGGAGTTTGAGGCGATCGGCGAGAAAATCCGCGAAACCTTAGAACCCCTGGTGGTGAAGCTGCGGGATCAAAACAAGTCCATGCGGATCGGCGTGAACCACGGCTCTCTGGCCGAGCGAATGCTGTTCACCTACGGTGACACACCTGAAGGTATGGTGGAATCGGCACTAGAGTTCATTCGCATCTGCGAATCACTGAACTTTTACAACATTGAGCTTTCCCTTAAAGCTTCTAGAGTTCCCGTGATGATTGCCGCCAACCGCTTGATGGTGCAGCGCATGGATGAACTGGGCATGGACTATCCATTGCACCTCGGCGTGACGGAGGCCGGAGATGGCGAATACGGGCGGATCAAGTCCACAGCCGGTATCGGAACTCTGCTGGCCGCCGGTATTGGCGACACAATCCGCGTCTCCCTCACTGAAGCACCGGAGAAAGAGATTCCTGTCTGCTATAGCATTCTGCAAGCGCTGGGTCTGCGCCGAACCATGGTGGAATACGTGGCTTGCCCATCCTGCGGCCGGACGCTGTTCAACCTGGAAGAAGTGCTGCACAAAGTCCGGGAAGCCACCAGCCATCTAACAGGACTCAACATCGCTGTCATGGGCTGCATCGTCAATGGCCCTGGTGAAATGGCTGATGCCGACTACGGCTATGTGGGTAAGCAACCTGGCTACATCTCCCTCTATCGCGGTCGGGAAGAAATTAAGAAGGTTCCAGAGGCCGACGGCGTAGCTGAACTGATTGATCTGATTAAGTCGGACGATCGCTGGGTCGATCCCTAGGGAGAAGTTGGGCTTTGAAGTTTGAAGTTTGAGTGAACTCTGAAACCTCAGCTCAGAATTCAAAACCCAACTCTCATAACTGCCCTGACCCCTGTGCTAGATTGGGCATAATCTTTTCAGTCTCTCTCCTCAGCACTATGGTGATCACGAAGCGTGGGCTTGTTTTGGGTTTGACGGCACTGGCAGTTACCGCCGTTACTGTCACCGGGGCCGGACTCCATCTCTCCAAAGGGCAAGCCTTCTTCAGTGACAGTCCCAAAGAACTTGTGGACGAAGTTTGGCAGATTGTCGATCGCACTTATGTAGACGGTACGTTTAACCAGGTGGACTGGAAAGCCGTCCGTAACGAGTACCTCAATCGTCCCTATAAAAACAAAGAAGAAGCTTACGAGTCCATTAAAAAGATGCTGGAGAAGCTGGGTGACCCCTACACCCGCTTCATGGATCCCCAAGCATTCAAAAATATGCAGATCGATACCTCCGGTGAGCTATTTGGGGTAGGTCTGCAACTAGCTGCCGACGAGAAGACTAAAAAGCTGACCGTTGTGGCCCCGATCGAGGACACTCCCGCTGCCACTGCTGGCATTTTGTCCAAAGACATTGTGACCAAGATCGACGGCAAAAGCACCGAGGGAATGGACGTTAACAAAGCAGTGACGCTGATTCGAGGACAGGTCGGTACTCAGGTGACGCTGACGATTCAGCGAGGCGATCAGCAACTAGAATTTGCCCTCAAGCGGGCCCGAATTGAGATCCATCCGGTAAAGACCACCTTGCAGGATGGACCCACAGGCAAAGTGGGATACATTCGCCTGGTGCAGTTCAGCGCCAACGCTCCCAAAGAGATGAAAGCCGCGATCGAGAAGCTAGAGCAGCAGCAGGCGACGGGCTACATTCTGGATCTACGCTCCAACCCCGGCGGCTTGCTCTACACCAGCATTGAAATTGCGCGGATGTGGCTGAAGGAAGGAGCGATCGTCTCCACAGTTAACCGTCAGGGCGAACAGGATCGAGAAACTGCTAACCGTCGCTCTTTAACTGATAAGCCCCTGGTGGTGTTGGTGGATGGCGGCTCTGCCAGCGCCAGCGAGATTTTGTCGGGCGCATTACAGGACAACAAGCGGGCCACGATCGTGGGCATCAAAACCTTCGGTAAAGGGCTAGTGCAGTCGGTACGCCCCCTGGGAGATGGCTCGGGCCTAGCAGTGACAATTGCCAAGTACCTCACGCCCAAAGGCCGCGACATCAACAAGCAGGGTATTGCTCCTGATGTGGAAAGCAAACTGTCAGATGACCAGCGCCAAACTCTGAGCAAAGAGCGAGAAAAGATCGGAACCAGTGCTGATCCTCAGTACACAAAGGCGCTGGAAGTGCTGACTCAGCAGATCAAAGCTCAGAAACCTGGAACACAGCCGAATTCTTGAGTAACTGATAATGCTCTTGCCCTCACTTGGCTCACTGCTCAGCTATGGCCATAGGCTCGTAGATTAGGACGGGATGTAGGTGTGAAACCTCTGACTGGGGGCAACACCCCCACACCCCTTCAAATGTCCTAAGGTGTCTGTCTACCAGAAAACCGAAACCTATGAAGGTGAAAGCTTTACCCTTGAAACCAAAATCCTGAGTTGTCTGTCTACAGCTATAAATAGATCGACCTGAATATTAAGTGAGACGTAATGGCTGGTTCAGAGATTGATATTGCGTCATTGATTGACCATGCCCTGCTGCACCCCACCGCCACGCCAGAGCAAGTGGCCCAGTGGTGCGAAGATGCCGATCGCTTTCACTTCGCCTCAGTGTGTGTGCAGCCTGTCCACGTTCGCCAGGTGGCCGACCTGCTTCACGGCAAGCGGCCCCAAGTCTGCACAGTAATTGGCTTTCCCTACGGCGCGACGACTTCAGCAACCAAACTCTATGAAGCTCAAGAGGCAGTGGAGAGTGGAGCAACTGAACTAGACGTGGTAATCAATCTGGGTTGGGTAAAAGCAGGTAAGACTGAGGAACTACACCGAGAAATTGCCGACATCCATGAGACAACCGGTCAAACCGTGAAGGCCATCCTAGAAATGGCGCTGCTGACCGAAGCCGAAAAGCGTCTAGCAGCCGAGATTTGCATGGATGCGGGGGCGAATTTCCTGAAGACCAGCACAGGCCTCTACGGCGGGGCGACGATCGCCGATGTGCGACTGCTGAAGGAAATTGCCAAAGATAGAGTGGGAATTAAGGCTTCTGGGGGAATCCGCACCGCGGAGCAAGCGCTAGAGTTAGTCAGGGCAGGAGCAACTCGACTGGGAACTTCCCACGGAGTCGAATTACTACTCCAACGCGATACCCTGGAGTAGAAGCCTATGGTTTGAGGCTGGGGCAAAAACCTGAAAGGTCTACTCCCTCGGCTCAAAACTCCAACTCCAGAACTTAAATCTCTGACTGCATGAGCCGCACCTACAAAGCTACTGGAATCAACCTCAAGAGTATGCCGATGGGGGAAGCTGATCGCCTGTTGACTATTCTGACGCGGGAGTTTGGTTTGGTGCGGGCCTTGGCCATGGGATCGCGGAAGCATAATTCTCGCTTGGGTGGACGGAGCGGGTTGTTCGTGGTGAACGAGTTGATGCTGGCGAAGGGACGATCGATCGATAAAGTGACTCAGGCGGAAACTCTGGAATCTTATCCAGGTTTGGGACAAGACTTGAAAAAGCTTACTGCCAGCCAGTATCTAGCGGAACTCTGTCTCTGTCAGGCTTTGAGCGACCAGCCCCAAGAGGAACTGTTCTGCATCTTAAACGAGCACCTAGGCCGACTAGAGCGATCGCCCGCTGTCCAAGTTCTGGCGTATCTCACCCATGCCATATATCAACTGTTGATCCTGTCCGGCATTGCGCCCCAGGTGCATCTTTGCTGTGTGACTCGCCAACCTCTAAGTCCTGATTTCACCGATCCGGGCTGGCAAGTTGGCTTCAGTGTTGCGTCGGGGGGAACAGTAACGCTGGCAGCGCTAGAGCAGTTGGTCGCAGAGCAGCCACGACCCTCTGCAAGTGAACCTTGCCTGAATACCCGTCCGGCTAAACCTGCCCCTCCGATCAAGCGCGGTGAGAATGCACCCCGCAAAACCTATCAGCAGACTGCTTTCAACTTCACGCTGAGTGCACCGCAGCTGGCAGTGCTGCAAGAATTATCCCAGCCAAATCTGTCTGAACAATTCATCCAGGCGA
>DATNQR010000602.1:0-5114 GCA_036703905.1 Thermosynechococcaceae cyanobacterium | reverse complement strand
GCCCCTTTCCGATCGCCTGATGGCCCAACTGCTCCGGAAACTCCAGACCTACCAGCCGCTAGCGATCGGTCTGGATATCTACCGCGACCTGCCCGTAGAGCCAGGGCACGAGGAGCTACTGGCCGCCTACCGTAGCCTGCCGCAACTGGTTGGCATTGAGCAAATCCGCGACAAAGCTAGCCCCGGGGTGCCTCCTGCTCCCGCCCTCAGCCCCCGACAGGTCGGCTTCAACAATCTAGTCTTTGATGTGGACAACAAGGTGCGGCGCAGTTTGCTCTACTGGACAGTAGATGGCAAAGACCACCGGAGCTTTGCCCTGTCTCTGGCGTTGCCCTACCTTCAGGCAAGAGGAATCACACCCCAACCTGCTCAGAACGATCCTCACTCCCTACAATTGGGTCAAGCTGTGTTTCGCCGCCTCGCTGCCAACGATGGGGCTTATACCCAGATAGATGCTGGCGGCTACCAGTTCTTGGCCAACCTGCGGGGCAGCGCAAACCACTTCCGTCGGGTTTCTGTGACCGATCTGCTGGAGGGGCGCGTTCCCTCGGAGCAGTTGCGCGATCGCATTGTTCTAATCGGCTCCACCGCCGTCAGCCTCAAAGATTTTTTCTTCACCTCCTACAGTGGCGGCCTGGCGACTGCCGCCTCTGGGCCTCAACCAATGGCAGGCGTAGAGCTACAAGCGCACCTGATCAGCCAGATCCTCAGCGCCGCCATGAACGGTCGATCGCTGCTGCAAGTCTGGAATGAGCCTCTGGAGTGGGCGTGGATTTTGCTGTGGGCCTGGGTGGGGGCACGGGTGAGCTGGAAGCTGCGATCGCCCCTTCGCGCCAGTCTGGCCCTGCTTTTGGCAAGCTCGATTCTTGCGGGGGTTTGCTACGGGGCATTTTTAGCGGGGTGGTGGCTACCTCTGATTCCTCCCGCGCTGGCCATGGGTCTCTCTACGATCGGGATCATGGCCCACATTGCCCATCTGCAAGATGAACTTAAGCGATCGAAGGAATTCCTCAACAAAATCATCAACACGATTCCTGACCCAATTTTTGTCAAAGATCAGTTCCACCATTGGGTAGTCTTGAACCAGGCCTACTGCCGGTTTCTAGGCTACTCTCCAGAAGAATTGCTGCAAAAGTCAGACTGCGACGTGTTTCCCAGCCATGAGGTTGAGGTGTTTCACCAGCAGGATCAACGGGTGTTTGAGGAGAGCCGGGAGCTTGAGCACGAGGAAGAATTCACTAATCGCGCTGGCAAGACCTACCAGATCGCCACCAAGCGATCGCTGCACAAAGACGCAGCAGGCAATTTATTTCTGGTTGGGGTAATCCGGGACATCACCGAGCGCAAGCTGATGGAGGAAGAACTCAAGCGCACGGCTGCTGAACTGGTGCGCTCCAATGTCGAGCTTCAGCTTTCGGCCGATCGGCTGAACCACCTAGCTAACCACGACACCCTGACAGGTCTACCCAACCGTAAGCTGTTTCAAGAACGGCTGGCCCAGGCGATCGAGTGGGCCAGTGAGAACAGCCAGCAGGTGGGGCTGCTGTTTATGGATTTGGACGGGTTCAAGCAAATCAACGATTCCCTCGGTCACAATGTTGGGGATTTGCTACTGAAGGCTGTAGGCCGCCGCTTGACAGGCTGCTTGCGGGGCAGTGATACAGTTTCACGGTTAGGCGGTGACGAATTTACAGTGATTCTGCCGGGGATTCCTACAGTCCAGGATGCGGCCAGAGTTGCGGATAAAATCCTCGCAACCCTTGCCCATCCCTTCGAGCTTCAAGACCAGACGATCGCCGTCACTCTCAGCATCGGAGTCAGTCTCTACCCCCAGGATGCCAATACCGCAGAAGACTTGATCAAAGCTGCCGATACCGCCATGTACCGGGCTAAGGAACTAGGCAAGAATCGTCACCAGTTCGCTTCAGATCAGCTTGCCTCTGACCAGGTTTCCTCTGAAAACTGGGCCCGAAACTAGGCTTAGCCTTTTGCCTAGGAGAAGTCATCCCGCTCTACTTTCTCCATCAGACGCGGGCCGCATCCCGTACCTTTTGGGAGTAGAACGAAGCTGATTCTTCCTGCCGATCGCACTCTCGCGCGAACTCGATCAGGTGATGCCCCACCAATCCCACATGGATCAAGCTCTCAATGTTGCCCGTCTTGAGTTTGGGGCCTGCCATTTTCCAGAAGGTGTGGCGGTAGCTACCAAACACTCCCACCCGCAGCAGGATGTTCCGCAGCAGCCGCAGCCCCTTGCGAACGTTGGTGATCGACAACCGCGCCTTGCTGTTGGGCACAGAGACGCGGTTGGGGTAGGTATGCTCGACGTTGTAGGCAAAGCGATCGTACAGAAACTCTGGGTCGTAGGCCGTAGTAATGCAGCGCCGCCACATCTCTACCACCTGAGCATAGGGCATGAGGAACTCCACATTGGATTCCCGCGAGTCGTCTTCCACCAAGCGTCCTTCCTCTTCTAATCTGCGCCAGAGCGGTGTGCGCGGCAACGCGTGAAGTAGGTTGATCGTCAGCATCGGGATCTTAGACAGGCGGATAAACTCTAGGATGCGATCGCCCGTCTCCGCCGTGTCAGTGTCCAGCCCCAGGATGATCCCAGAAACCACCTCCATACCGTAGCGGTTGAGAACTTTGATTGCCTCTAGAATCGGCATGCTCAGGTTTTGCTGCTTGGAGATGGCTTTGAGGGCATCGGTTTCCGGCGTTTCGATGCCGCAGAACACCGTGCAGAAATAGGCTTCGCGCATCATTTCCAGGAGTTTTGGAGTCTGGGCCAGGTTCAGCGTGGCTTCGCAGGCAAACTGAACAGGGTAGCCGTTGCGCTTTTGCCACTCAATCAGGTGAGGCAACAGTTCCATAGCGGCCCGCCGATCACCGACAAAGTTATCGTCCACAAAATACACTGCACCTGGATTGCCCGCCTCCAACATTGCGTCCAGTTCCGCCAGCACTTGCTCTGGAGTCTTCATGCGAGGGCTGCGCCCATAGAGTTCTGGAATGTCGCAAAACTCACACCGATAGGGGCAACCGCTTGAGAACTGAATGTTAGCCAGGAAATAATGGTTCAGGTTCAGCAGGTGGTAGGCAGGAATGGGGAACTGGCTAAGGGGTAGGCGTTCTTGAGTCTCGAACCGGATCTGCTGAGGCGGACGATCGCACTGCTGATCGAGATACTCAATGAGGCGATCGGTGGCATCCCCCAGTTCTCCTAAATGCAGCAAATCCACGTCGGGGTAATATTCTGGACAGCCAGACACTGATGGGCCGCCCAGCCAGGTAATTTTGCCCTCACGATGGGCCTTTTCGTTGATCTCATTGATCTGCGGCCGCTGGATGTGCATCCCACTGATCACGACAGCATCGGCCCATCGGTAGTCCGATCGTCTGGCCGGTCGCACATTTTCATCGATAAACCGGACTTCCCACTGCTGCGGCAGGTAGGCGGCGACCAGCAAAATTCCCTGGGGCGGCATGAAAGCCTTCACCCGTCCCATCAACGGGTAAGCATGGTGTAGGGTGCCGAAGGAGCGACTGTATTTGGGAAAAACGCAGAGAATCCGACGATGGTTATGAGGAACGTAGCGCGATCGGGTCTGGGTAGCTTCGGGCACGGGCTGTTCAAACGCTTTCAAAGCAGTCATCGGGCATCCTTACTGGGGCTGAACGACGTTGCGAGAATTTCTATCTATTTTCTAACAGCTTCCTCAGTTAACGGAACGAATCAACCCTTAATTCTTAGCGGGGTCAAGCCATTCTGAAGTACTCAAGCCTCCACCTGCGCTGCCGTGCTGAGAAATTCGATTGCCTGGTCAGCCGTGATCAATCGCTTCAGCACCACCTGACCGATGTTTTTGTCAGAAGCCGCTTGAACTTCAGCAGTGGGCTTCACCTCCACCATCAGCACGGCATCCTCCACCCGATAGAGCCACAATTTGCCGCTCTGCTCCCACACACACAGATCCACACGCTGAATCTCTGGCTTGCGTCTCCAAGCAATCTCGTTCCACAGCCCACCCAGTTCCCATACTCGCCCGATCGTCCAGCCGTCCGAGAGAAAAAAGTACTTCACACCTGCTCCAGCAAAGAAAGTTCTCAGATAACTTATACCAATCTTCTACAAAGCTGAATAATTCTGCCTCTCCCAACTTCCTCAAACTTTCCCTACTTCTAACGTTACGGCGCGTAGGGCGGGAAGCTCTGTGGGCAGTAGGCTGATTCTGTAGAATCTCGCTGATTTTGTAAGATCTCAAAAAGAACTAGTACTTAATTTTCAGGACGAGCAGACAGGGTGAACCAATTTATGAGATAACCCAATACAGCGATCTTTACCTCTAGATTCATGGACATCAAGGCACTCATCCGGGAAATTCCAGATTTTCCTAAACCAGGAATTCAGTTCAAAGACATCACGACCCTACTACGCGATGGGGCTGGATTGCGGGCGACGATCGATCTGCTGGCGGAGCGGGTTGCCGAACTTTCTCCCGACTTCATCGTGGGGATGGAATCCCGTGGCTTCATTATCGGTACACCTCTAGCCTACAAGTTAGGCATTGGCTTCATTCCTGTTCGTAAGCCCGGAAAGCTGCCTGCTGATGTTTATTCGGCAGATTATGAACTGGAGTACGGGATGGATCGCTTGGAGGTTCATAAAGATGCTCTGCACCCACCCAACTGCCGCATTCTGATTGTGGATGACCTGATCGCTACGGGCGGCACGGCAGCAGCGACAGTCAAGCTCGTGCAAGCAGCGGGATGCACCGTAGTCGGGTTTGGCTTCCTGATTGAACTGAAAGAACTGAACGGCCGCAAGAACTTGCCCGATGTGCCGATCGTTTCGCTGGTTGAATACGATTAAAGGTCAAGGAACACAGGATGTGAGCTAAACATCTAAAAATCAGAAGCCAGCAGAAATTTCTGCTGGCTTCTTGATGTGTGATGAATGTGAGAACCCGTCTTTGGGTGTAGGAACATTCTCACCGAACTCCTAGTTTCAGGGAAGAGCTTTCTTAGAGGACGTTTGAGAAGTAGCTGATTATACTCGTTCGTTAGAATAGCACCATGAGCCGAAAACCTTACAATACTGATGTCACTGATAG
>DATNQR010000601.1:0-3476 GCA_036703905.1 Thermosynechococcaceae cyanobacterium | reverse complement strand
AAAATCATCAAAACTTCCGGTGGCCGCATCATCAAGCGCCTGCCCGGAGAATTGTTTCAGCTATACAAAGTTGGGTTCTGAACGGATGGGATGGAGGCAACACGCGGGGCTGCTGCTGGTTTGGGTTGCAGTAGGGGCGGCGCTACGGTTTACCAATCTGGACGCAAAATCCCTTTGGAGCGACGAAATTTCGACCCTGGTATTCAGCTTAGGCAACAGTGTTCGAGACATTCCCTTAGATCAGGCGATCGATCTTAACCGTCTCCTCTTGCCTCTGCAACCGAGGGCGATCGCTGGGGTAGGGGACGTGCTGCACTACCTCATGACCGAGAGCAACCACCCGCCAACGTACTTTGTCCTGGATCACCTGTGGCTGCGGCTATTTTCTCCAGAAAACGGTCTGGTTTCGGTGACGGCCGCCCGATCGTTGCCGGCTCTGTTGGGGGTTGGGGCGATACCCGCAATGTTTGGGCTAGGCTGGCTAACCTTCCGCAGTCACATCGTGGCGCACCTAGTAGCGGTTCTCATGGCGGTGTCGCCCTTTGGGGTCTATCTGGCTCAGGAAGCGCGGCACTACACTCTGGGGATGTTGCTAATCATTGCGTCCCTAGCTTGCCTGGTGGTCGCGGCCCAATCGATCCGAGATCGCGTTCCGCTCCCGGTCTGGCTGTGCTTAACCTGGGTAGGGGTGAATGGACTGGGGCTGTCAGTACATTATTTTTTCGCTCTGACCCTCTGCGCCGAGGGACTGGTGCTGCTGAGCTTAGGCCTGTGGGATGTCTGGCAGCGCAAATCGTTTTATTCCGGCTGGTGGCGCATCGGAGTGGTGGGGTTGGGAACAGCGATCGGTGCTTTAATCTGGCTCCCGCTTTGGCAGGGCACGGGTGATGGAGGACTGACCCACTGGATTTTCAAGAGCGATCCGATCAATCGCTGGCTGTGGACGTTGCTCAGGATCTTCGTTTGGCTGGTGAGCATGGTGACGCTACTGCCGGTGGAAAATCAGCCGCTACCTGTGACGATCGCCTCAGCCATCGTGCTGTTGGGACTGGTAGCTTGGCTACTGCCCGTGGTGTTTCGGGAATTAAAGCTGCTGCTGAAGGAACCCCTAACCCGTGGCGCAACCCAAACCCTCGGCGGCTTTATCCTGGGGGCGATCGGGCTGTTTCTGGCGATCGCAAACATTCTCGGCGCAGATCTGACGGTAGCGGTGCGCTACCACTTCGTCTACTTTCCGGCAGTGTTGCTGCTGCTGGGGGCAGTTCTGGCGCGGTGCTGGCAACCTCCAAACCTGCTGGCAGGACAAAGACTCAAAGTCAAACTCAAAGTTAAGCTACTGCAAGCGCGGGGAAAACCTACAGTCGTCCTTGTGGTGCTGCTGGGGGCGATCGCCTCTGGATTAGTAGTGACGAATCAAGTGTTTCAGAAGCCTCACCGGGCTGATCTACTGTCTAAAGAGATTCAGTCCACCTCCCAGGTTCCGGTGCTGATTGCCATGACCAACGGCAACGATCTGCGATTCCGCGAGATGATTGCCCTAGGCTACGAGTTTCTTGGATCACCCGCTATGCCTCGGTTTCTCTTGGTGAACGTGCGACCCAATCCGGGGAACACACTGGTTCTGGAAAGAACGATCGCCCAACTGCGGTGGCCCCTAGATGTCTGGACGATCAACTATTCCCCTGATGCAGTACCAGGCTGCAACCTTGACTCGCAGCATAGCTCTAAAGTCAATGGCTACCGCTATCGTCGGTTCCAGTGTCCGGGGTGAAGAACCGCCCTTCACCTCTCGCTGTTCGCCCTTGACTTCTCGCTGTTCACCCCACGCGGATTTGGGTCACGGCAATCTGTCCCGCAAAGCACACTGCCACATCTGCCCCCGGATCGCGTTGACGACTGCCGTAATCACCAGCGTAGTAGTAGGTATCATTTTCCACCCGATAGGCGATCGGTAAGGGCTGAGTGCAGGGCGGACAGAACACAAGCTCAGGCAGAGGCTCATTCGGCTGCAAGTGAGGCAGATTCACGTTCCAAAAGCTCCCCGGTTCTAGCGGCCGCGCTAGCAGATCTGCTAGTACCTTTGCGGTCAAAGTCACCGCTAAGTTCCAGTCGATCGCCCGACCTCTGTGCCGATATTGAGAGATGGCAATCCCCGCAACTCGGTTCAGCGCCGCCTCTCGCACGGCGGCCACTGTGCCAGAAATGTAGACATCTGCGCCCAAGTTGCCGCCAGCGTTAATCCCTGACAGCACCCACTTCACCTCTGGGCACAGATGCTTCAGGGCTAGGCGAGTGCAGTCTGCGGGAGTGCCCGCGATCGCAAACTCGCTGGGCGATCGCCGATCAACTTGAATCGGCGCAGTTGTCGTCACCTGATGTCCGCAGCCCGACAGATGGGCTTGGGGCGCGATCGTCACTGCCTGCTGGTGCAGTTGCTCGACAGCTTCCCGCAGCGCCTGAATTCCCGGCGCGTCAATCCCGTCATCATTGGTCAGAACAAAGCTCATGGGCTACAGGGCTAGAAAGTTCGATTCGGACACTCAATTTGTTTCATCAGCTTTTGCTGACTCTATCACTAGCCTTAATCCCCGCAAAATCTCTTGCACTCTTGTAGGAGACAACTTACCAACTCGCTCACTAGATCTCTCAGGCTTCCCCTGATGCTAGAGAACTAAAGTTAGCAATAGGTGGCTCTGGCTAGTTGAGCGGTTCCGTAGGCAGCTTCGGTGTGGGTCGAGCGACCCACCGGAACCCCCAGATGACGGGCGCGAATTTTCGTCCAGGCATCATTCATGGCTCCACCTCCCGCCGTATGCACCTGCTTCAGAGGCGTAGCCCCCAGTTCTTGCAGTAGTTGATAGCCTCTGGCTTCGATCCGCGCCATGCTCTCCAGTAGACCGTGCAGAAATGTCACAGGGTTAGAGGGTCGCGGCTCTAGTTGGGGCGGAAGCTGAGGATCGTTGGTGGGGAAGCGCTCGCCGGGTTTAGTCAGGGGATAGTAGCGCCAGGGACTCTCGCAGTGAACTGGAATTTCAGCACTCCAGCGCTCCAGTTCGGCAGGGGAAAAGAACTGCGCCAGCACTGCTCCACCTGTGTTTGAAGCACCGCCCACCAGCCATCGATCGCCCAACCGATGGCTATAGATGCCGTGGTGTCCGTTGTCTACTGGAGTCTGACTCAGCAGTTTTAGCACCAGGGTTGACCCCAGGGAAGTAACGGCTTCCCCCGGATCCGATGCGCCACTGGCCAGAAACGCCGCGATGCTGTCGGTTGTGCCCGCGCAAACTTGGCAATCTGTGAGCAATCCGAAGCGGGCGGAAATTTCTGGGGTGACTGGGGCGATCGGTGTACCAGGAGCCAGAACTTTGGGCAGCAGCGGCAGCACTCCCAAAGGCTGCATCCACTCCGGGTAGCACAGCCGCCGCACGTCATAGCCCAGCTTGAGGCTGTTGTGGTAGTCGCTGAGGCCCAACTGT
>DATNQR010000600.1:0-3087 GCA_036703905.1 Thermosynechococcaceae cyanobacterium | reverse complement strand
CTCAGCAACGGCTAGTGCAGCGTCAGAGTTTCGCGAGACCGCAGGTGGAGCAAGCAGTGGACGAGATGAGTCTAGACGGGGGCAAAGTTCGCTTACGGACACCGCTGGGGCAACCGAGTGAATGGCGAGATTACAAAGCCGTCAATCTGCATGAGCAGGGGGTGGGGGCGTTTTTCCAGGACAATCCTGGCTTGGTGACCTGGGTCAATGCCCAACCCCTGTCATCTTGCCTCACCTGTCTGGGAGATGGTCACGACGGCATCTGGAATCTCTACGCAGACATTGGCAGCAAATCTCAGAGACGGGAGATTTTAGACTGGTATCACCTGGTTGAAAACCTGGGCAAGGTGGGTGGCTCCCAGCAAAGATTAGATGCCGTCCAAGCCTTGCTGTGGCGGGGGGATGTTGAGGGTGCGATGGGGCAGTTCAATGAGTGGCAGCCCGAACGGGTCAGCATCTTCATTGCCTACCTCGACAAACATCGCCACCGGATTGTCAACTATGCCTACTACCAAGCGGAGGGCATCTCTATCGGTTCTGGGGCGATTGAAGCAACTATCAAACAGATTGGACGGCGAATCAAACTATCGGGGCGCAGTGGAAAAAAGAGAATGTTCCGCAGGTACTCAAGCACCGTTCTGCCTATCTCAACGGGCAATTCTCAAAATGAGTCTTACATAATTGGGATGCACTCAGGATCGCCGCCTACCACGCGACCCAAGATATTTTGAATCGCCGGATTTGCCTGAAAATTTGCCGTTTGGCTCGCGTCCAAGCCAAACTTTTGAAAGCTGTGGAATAAGTTATTACCGACCGTTGCGCCGCCGGAAATGTCAAAGCTGTTCCCGCTTGAACCCACGAATGTACCCGCATCATTAGGCGCAGCAACAATTTGCGCTTGGGCGGGAACGATCGCAGTTGTCAGCAGAACTAGAGCGATCGCAGCGCGATTCAGAGAGGTAGAGGCCATAGGAGAATTGGGGTTACAGCTTTAGGTGAAGCGATTTCTACAGCGTTTCAGGTCGTGCATCAGTATAGCCACGGAACGACCGCACCCTAAGCCGTGCTCATTCAAACTTTAGAAAAGCGATCGTAACTACACAAATGGATTGGTAGAGTTAGCGATCGAGATACCGCAAGCTTCAGAGCCACAAGCATTTCGCGGGGTGGAGATGTGCGCCTCGCGATCGCTCCAGATGGTATCTCAAAGTATCAAAGGCTCCTACAGAGCAGAAACCTCTACAGAATTGATGAACACCGCCGCTTACATCACCGTTCATCTCAATTCAAAAATGCTAGAGTGCATGGGGTTTCGTGCAAATCTCAATTTCCAAGGTGGAGCCAGTGAGGGCAATACTGAATCAACGCAGAAGCCAGATTGTACTTGCTGGCCTTGGCGCGCTACTGTTGGGCGGTGGGCTTGCTTCCACGCGGCTCATCCCTAGCGATCGCAATCAGCCGCCTCAGACCGGACAGCCCTGGAAATCCGCGTTTAACCACCCGATCGCCACCGACATCCGCCAGATCAAGCAGATCAACGCGATCAAAGCTTTGCCAGAGCAGCAGCGCACCGCCAAGCTGACGGAACTCGCTGCCCAAACGCCGCCGAACTCCCTAGAGCAAAACCGCGCGCGCTATTTGCTGGCGATCAATTGGATGCAGCAGGGGCAAGCGAGCAAGGCGCTGGAACAGCTACAAGGGCTAGACAGCAGCTACCCGGCTATGGCGGCTCAGGTGATGCTGAAGCAGGCGCAAGCAATGGAGCAGACAGGAGACAACGGTAAGGCAGAAGGAATTTATCGGGATTTACTGAAGCGCTATCCCACCGATCCGGCGACAGCCGAGGCTTTGCTGGTATTGGGACGAAACGATCGCAAATTTGAAGACCAGGCGATCGCCCAGTTCCCTGCTCATCCTAAGACGATCGATCTGGTACAAAAGCGGCTGAAGCAGAATCCCAATCAGCCTCAACTAATGTTGGTGCTGGCGCGGCACGGAATCCACACCAACGGCTACACCGAAGTGGTGGACAAGCTGGTGGAGCAGGCTGCCCCACAGCTAAAGCCAGAAGACTGGGAAGCCATCGCCTTCGGCTACTGGGAAAAACAGCAGTACGGCAAAGCCGGGGCCGCCTATGCCCGCGCTCCCTACACGCCACGCAACGCCTACCGGATTGCACGGGGGTTGCAGTTGAGCGATGAGGAAGGGGTAGCTCAGGCTTATCAACGGATGGTGCAGACCTTCCCCAATGATCCTGAGACAGCTCAAGCCTTAATTCGGCTATCGCGGATCACGGAAGCGGGGACGGCGATCGGCTACCTGGATCAGGTGATTAGCCGCTTCCCTGCCAAAGCTGATGCAGCGCTGCTGGCCAAAGCCAAACTGCTAGAGGCTCAGAACAATCCCCAAGCTGCCACCCAAGCCCGCCGCACCCTGCTCGATCGATACCCTAACTCCAGTGCCGCCGCCGAACTACGGTGGACGATTGCTCAGCAGTACGCCACAGCCAAAGATATTGAGACTGCGTGGCGCTGGGCAGAACCGATTCTGCGCCAGAATCCCGATAGCGAGTTTGCCCCCAAGGCTGGTTTTTGGGTGGGCAAGTGGGCCCAGCAGTTGAACAAGCAAACCGAAGCTCGATCGGCCTACGAGTGGGTGCTGAAGCACTATCCCAACTCATACTATGCGTGGCGATCGGCTTCTTTTCTGGGCTGGAAAGTAGGGGATTTTGATAGCACCCGTCAACTTAACCCTAGCGTCACTCGCCCTGCTTCCCGCCCCGAACTGCCTGCGGGATCGGCGACCTTGAAGGAACTGCACCAGCTAGGGCAGGATCAGGCGGCATGGACGCTATGGCAAACCGAGTTCCAGAATCCTCGCCAGCCCACGGTGGCTGAGCAGTTCACCGATGGTGTGCTGCGGCTGGGAGTAGGAGACTATCTGGATGGGATCTTTATGGTGTCTTATCTGAAGGAGCGTGAGCGACCAGAGGAGCAGTCCCAATCGAAAATGCTTCAGCAGCAAGCAGCTTACTGGCGATCGCTCTAACCGTTTCCGTTTTTGGAGCCGATCGAGTACTGGTCGCAG
>DATNQR010000599.1:0-2292 GCA_036703905.1 Thermosynechococcaceae cyanobacterium | reverse complement strand
ATTTAGCTGCGCTTGCAGGGAGGAAACCCCGCGCCCCGTTTCGCCGTAACGCATGAGCGCCTGGGCGGGTTGATGCAGCACTGCCATACTGATTGCCATCGCCCCCACCACCGACGGACACAACCAATCCGATCGCACCTCCAAAGCCGAACTCAGATTTTCGTACTCCACAGAGACGTGAAGCAAAGCAAGCGTTTCCATAGCGAATCCTCCTAATCAAGCTGTTGCAAAACACGAATTCTTAAAGCACAACCGTATTTTTGCAGAACGCTAGAGGAAAACGCTCACCCGTATGTGGGAATCCAGTCTGGCGAAGCCTCAGAACCGAACGCGTAGATTGGCGACCTGCTGCTGGCGGGCGATCGTCAGCACGGCAGAGTTGGGGCGCTGGCTCAAAAATGATCGCAACCCGTCAAAATCCAGCAGCCGATCGCCGTTTACTGCCAGCAGCCGATCACCGCGACGAAGGCCACTAGCTGCGGCTGGCGATCCCGAATCTACCTGCGTCACGATTAGACTGCGCGTATCCAGCACTACACCCAACCGACCCGATGTTCGATCCACCGGAGCCTGAGCGATCGCTGGGGGAGATTGGTTAGGAGTTTGGGGCGATCGTGCCGTCACCGAGAAATTGTTGCGCTGGATGAAGTTCTTGGCGATCGCGGCGCTAGTGGAAAAACTAATGCCGCTATTTTCCCCAGCG
The DNA here is from genome assembly GCA_036703905.1 of Thermosynechococcaceae cyanobacterium. Classification (GTDB taxonomy): domain Bacteria; phylum Cyanobacteriota; class Cyanobacteriia; order Leptolyngbyales; family Leptolyngbyaceae; genus DATNQR01. The sequence goes on along the minus strand of DATNQR010000599.1, from coordinate 1,589 downwards.
CTAGATTGCCAGATCGCTTTGTTGACCCCAATCATCTCGCCCCGCGCGTTCAGCAGTGGACCGCCGGAGTTGCCTGGTCGCAGCACCACCGCCGACTTCAGATCACCATTGCTGCGAAAATTCGTGAATGTGCCTTCTGTGATCACACCAGACTTACCGAAGGGACTGCCGATCGCGCACACCCGTTGCCCTGCCTGTACTCCATCTGCATTCGCCAACGGCACAGTAGGAAACTGTCGGTTGGCACTAATCTTGATCAGCGCCAAGTCGTTCCGCGTATCTGTGCTGACCAGTTGTCCTGGGTAGCGACTGCCGTCCGCCAGTTTGACGGAGATGGTGCGGGCTTGCCGTTGCCCAGCATCGCGAACCACATGGTTATTAGTGAGCACCACGCCTTCAGGACTAACGATGCTGCCAGAGCCGATCTCTTTGCCTGCATAGACCGTAACCACGGCGGCCTTTGCCTGCACACAATTCTCACGGGTAGCGCTGCTGGAATTAAGGGAAGGCCCACCGACTTGAGCCGTTGCTGGAGAAGGATTTCTAAGGGGAACGCCATCAAATGAAAACACCAATGCAGGCAGCAGGAGGAGAGTCTTGAAGTTCATTGCTGGCATGAAGATGAGGAGTGAGGAGTGAAAGATTGTCGATCGCAATGATCGCAAACAGTTCTAAGACGGCCAAAACAGCTCAAAGGTTCAGGTCATTCCCTTTCCACAGGCAGAGGTGGAATTTCAGGATATTTTTTAGCTGTAGCTCTAGACGGATCGCTTAGAACACCAGGTTTGAAGGGGTATGGAGGTGTTGCCCCCAGCTAGAGGTTTCACCCCTGCGCTCCGTCCTAAACCCGTGAGGCTATAGCTTACACGAAGCTCGAATCGCGTCTCTCTAGCTACAGCAATGCGGAATCAGGTTGGAAATCTGTTAGATTCTGTGGATTAGAGATTCCTCTGCCCATGCTTTCTCCTGCCGTTCCTGCTGTCGATCGAGGTCTTCTGGGAGAAGCCGCAGTGGCCGAATGGCTCCAGCAGCAAGGGTGGGTTGTGCTACAGCGTCGGTGGCGCTGTCGGTGGGGCGAGTTGGACTTGGTTATGGGTCAAGGCGAGGCGATCGACCAAATCACTCTGCTGGCCTTCATAGAGGTGAAAACCCGCAGCCAGGGCAATTGGGACGCTGATGGCGCATTGGCAGTCACTCCTCAAAAGCAAGCAAAGCTGTGGAAAACGGCTCAACTGTTTCTAGGAGAGCATCCCGCTTGGGCAGAATTACCGTGCCGCTTTGATGTAGCGTTGGTGGGTTATCGAGGGATGCGGCGATCGGTTCAGTCCAATCACCAGCCCAATCACCAGCCCGATCATCACTTGACGCTGCACCACTACATCCCTAACGCCTTTACCCTGTAACTAAACCCCTAAATAGCGCCGCAGAAAGATTTCCAGGCTCTCCAGTTTGAGGTTGAACAGCGATTCCAGACGCTCAGTTTCGATCGGAGTGCAGAAAAACTCGTTAGCCAGCAGCGTTCGCAGTGTGCCCAAATTCGATCGCAAGCTGGGATTGAACAACCCAATTGCGCCGCGCAGTCCGTCCAC
>DATNQR010000598.1:0-4130 GCA_036703905.1 Thermosynechococcaceae cyanobacterium | reverse complement strand
AGCGAGAACTTGACTACCCAGCTTTGCGATCGCCACGCTCAAGATCCCTGATCCAGAGCCGAGATCCAGCGCTTGTAGGTTGGAGGTAACGTGCCGTTCCAGCAGCCGCAGACTGACGATCGTTGCAGGATGCAGCCCACTTCCAAACGCCAGGCCTGTCCCGATTTTCAGCACAATTTCATCCGCCACTGCCTGATAAGGCGCGTTGGAACTGAGGACAACGAATCGATCGCTAATGCGATGGAGGGGAAGCTGATTGTCTTCGGCGACTGCTTCCACGGTGGCAATTTGCAGTTCTGAGGTCAGACCCGTCCGGTGTAGGGGTGAAAGCAGGGCAGCGATTTCCTGAGTGCGGACACTCTGCGGCAGGTAGAACCGTACCGTAAACGCCCAAGCTGCGTCGGGTTCGACGCAGGGCGACACCCTAAGCTGGGCCTGCGGGTCGATCGTCGCCAGCAAAGTCTTGACCCAATCGATCGCTTCATGGGTTACATCCAAACTCAACTCAGTCCACACGATCAACTCTCCCTCGATGAGACGCGATCGACCTCTAGCGCAGGGACACCACAGTTGGCGCTGGCGTTTGGCTAGCACTCAGCACGAATTCTCTGGCCCAGCGATCGGCTTCCACAATGTCTTCTAGAACTGGGTTAGCGCGGTTTTGCGTTTGGTAGCGATCGCAGGTTTGCTCGATCAAGCGGGGAATATCCAGAAAACGGATTTTCTCCTCTAGGAATAGAGCGACAGCCTGCTCATTGGCGGCATTCAGCACCGCTGGTAGGCAACCGCCTGCTCTTCCTGCCGCGTAAGCCAACTGCATACAGGGATATTTGTCGTGATCCGGCGCACGGAAAGTCAGGCTGGCCACCTGCACCAGATCCAACGGCTTCCAATCGGTGGCGATGCGCTCCGGGTAGGAGAGGGCATAGAGCAACGGCAAGCGCATATCTGCCCAACCAAGCTGCGCCAGCACTGAAGTGTCCTGAAGTTCAATCAGCGAGTGAATAATGCTTTGAGGATGAATGACAATCTCGATCGCGTCGTAGTCCACTCCAAACAGGTAGTGGGCTTCGATAACTTCCAGACCCTTATTCATCAGGGTGGCAGAGTCGATCGTGATCTTCCGTCCCATTGTCCAGTTGGGGTGCTTCAGCGCGTCTGCTACAGTGACGTGGGCCAGCTTTTCTACGGGCAAATCGCGGAAAGAGCCACCAGAAGCCGTCAGCAGAATCCGGCGCAGTCCCCGATCGGGAACGCCTTGCAAGCACTGGAAGATGGCGGAGTGTTCCGAATCCGCAGGCAGTAGCTTTACGCCATGCTGCTGCACCAGAGGCAGCACCACGGGCCCGCCAGCAATCAAAGTTTCTTTATTAGCTAGAGCAATGTCTTTGCCTGCTTTGATCGCTGCGATCGTCGGCAGCAGTCCCGCGCAGCCAACAATCCCCGTCACCACGACTTCCGCCTCGGCATAGCGGGCCACTTCTACAATGCCCTCCTCACCTGCCAGTAGGGTTGGCTGGTGATCGAGACCGGCGATCGCGTCTCGCAGTTCTGGTAGCTTGTTCGAGTCGCAAATCGCTACAATCTTCGGCTGAAACTGGCGAATTTGCTGCGCCAGCAGCTCCACGTTGCGCCCAGTGGCTAGACCCACGATCCGAAATTGGTCGGGGTATTGCGCGGCAATGTCCAGCGTTTGGGTGCCGATCGAGCCAGTGGAGCCGAGGAGGGAGATTGCTTTCACGATCGCGGTGTCCGAGTTACGCCTTCATCATTCTACGGTTCCACTGGTCAAACCTTAAGAAATTCCAGTGCTGCTAAATCAGGCTGAAGTGTGGCTTGATCGGCGATCGTTCTGACTCAAGTAGCCCTCCACTAGCAAGTCAGAGCCGATCGATCGCCAGTGCACTCGCTCTAGGAGCAGGGCATCAGTCATAGCAGCAAGCCCCAAGTCATCGACGGGTGATGGAGCGCTGCGGCCGCCGATGATTTTTGGAGCGATGAAGGCTAAAACCTTTTGCACAGAGCCATCGGCGATCGCGCTGGCAGCCAGTTTGCCGCCGCACTCCCACAGCACCGTCAGAAAGCCGCGATCGTAGAGATGAGTCATCACTGCGGCCGGCGTGAGGGCATCAAGTTCCAGAACTTCCACGCCTTGCTGTCTCAGAAATGTCTGAGTTTCGGGCTGAGTATTCGTTTCCGTCACCACGAGGGTGGGAGTTTGGGTAGTGTCCCACAGGTGAGCAGATTTTGGCAGATCGAGCGATCGGCTCAACACCACCCGCAGAGGCGTGAGATCCATCCGACTGGTGAGTAAGGGATTATCTCGCCGCACGGTGTTGCCACCGACAATCACGGCCTCGCAGGTCGATCGCACCTGATGCACTTCGGCCCGGGCGGCCGGACTTGTGATCCAGGCGCTGTGACCAGTTGTAGCGGCGATCTTGCCATCTAGGGTCATGGCGTACTTGAGAATTCCAAGGGGGCGATGGTGCAAGATCCGATGGATGAAGCCCTCGTTTAACTTCAGACAGGCGGCCTCCTCCACGCCCACCACTACCTCAAGGCCGGCTTGCCGCAGGCGATCGATGCCTCCGCCGGACACTCGTGGATCGGGATCGACCATGCCCACCACAACTTTACGAATTCCGGCGGCGATTACGGCTTCCGAGCAGGGTGGGGTGCGGCCGTGGTGGTTGCAGGGTTCCAGATTGACGTAGAGCGTGGCGTTCTGGGCGCGATCGCCCGCTTCACGCAAGGCAAACACTTCTGCGTGGGGCTGTCCGGCTTGGGGATGGAAGCCTTCGCCAACGATCGCCCCGTCTCGCACAATCACTGAACCGACAAGCGGATTGGGCGCAGTTCGGCCGAGGGCCCGTTGCGCTAGAGCAATGCAGCGCTGCATCAGAGAGCGATCGTCCATTGTCGAGCTTTTTTCATCGGCTGCGAGATTAGAGATCGAGTCGCGGGAATCCTGAGTCATAAGGCTGAAGTTTAAACCAGCATTCACCTGATTTCACCTGGAGCTTTCACTATGGCAAACATTGCAAGGATAGGTCGATCGATCGTTCTGGCGCTGTCCCTACTGGCCCTACCAACTGGATCGATCAACGCTGCCAATGCTGCCCCTACAGGAGCATGGACCAAAGTGGCTACCAATCCTCAGACGAAACTTGCTTACTACATTGATCGGGCTACCCTGAAAAAACAACCTGGGTTCAGCTACTTCTGGGTCTACATCAACAGTTCCACAGGTCAGACTTTGGGCGTGGAGAAGAAGGTTCCAATCTATGGGGTTGCGGCTTACATGTCTGCCGACTGTCGAAAAGCAAACATGCGAATTCGATCAGTGGAGTTGATAAACCAGCAAGGCAAGCAGATTGATACGGACAACCGAGGCGATCGTGGTCCTCTACTCCAGTTCGATCAACAGAATCCGGTCGGTCGAGCGGTGTTGAAATACGTTTGTCCTCGCTGATGAGTGTGGTACTGATTCATTTTCTTTGGAGTTGATCGCGCCCCCGATGCCCTTCAGCCGTTGTCCTATGATTGAGACTGATTGAGACATTCAGACTTGAAGCCTCACCTTAGAAGCAATGGCTGAAACACCGCAGAAATCAGTGCCTTTGCCAGGGTTGGAGAGTGGCGATCGCCTAAATCGCTACGAATTTGAGCGCCGCTACAATGCCCTGCCCCACCTTAAGAAAGCCGAACTGGTCGAAGGAGTTGTCTACGTGCCTGCCGCGTTACGCTTTCAAAGCCACGCTGAACCTCACGGAAATCTCACAGGTTGGCTCTGGTTTTACAAAGCTGCAACCCCTGGCACTGAGTTGGGAATTGAGCCTACCGTGCGGTTGGACTTGGAAAACGCGCCTCAACCCGATGCGGTGCTGCTGATTAAACCACAGTGCGGCAGTCAGGCGCGTCTGAGTGACGACGACTACGTGGAAGGCGCACCCGAATTAGTCGCAGAGATTGCGGCCAGTAGCGCAGCGATCGATCTAGGGGACAAGAAACGCGCTTACCGCCGCAACGGCATTCAAGAGTACATTGTCTGGCAGGTATTTGAGCAGAAGTTGGACTGGTTTTCCTTACAGGAAGGAGAATATCTCCCTCTGCCTGTGGATGCCGAT
>DATNQR010000597.1:0-5247 GCA_036703905.1 Thermosynechococcaceae cyanobacterium | reverse complement strand
CGACAAAATCTAGAAAAGCTCCTCTTATGGCTTGGACTGATTGCTGTTGAGGGAGGGACATAAGCGAGTACAAACTTACTTCTAAAGCAGTTTTCTCCTAATATTAGATAGTAAAAACTTCTTGAAGTGCTAGGTGACTGCTTTGCCAGCACTGCTTTGCCAGCACTATTTTGCCAGCACTATTTTGCCAGCTTAGAGGGGATAATTCACAGCATACTGTATACGCAATGACAATCAAGCTGGACAGGTGAACGCTGTTCCTCGTTAGTTGCAGCCGTTAAGATGGAAAAGCCTTCTCGATCGATCCGCCATGATGGATACGCCTGTGGAATTCTTAGATGCCTTTGATGTGGTGGTTGTGGGAGCGGGACACGCAGGCTGTGAGGCGGCCTTGGCTACGGCTCGGCTTGGCTGCCGGACGCTGCTGCTAACGATGACCCTGGACAAGATCGCCTGGCAACCCTGCAACCCGGCGGTGGGCGGCCCGGCCAAGTCGCAACTGGTACATGAAGTGGACGCGCTAGGCGGCGAGATGGGCAAAGTTACCGATCGCACCTACCTGCAAAAGCGAGTGCTGAACTCCTCCCGCGGCCCGGCGGTGTGGGCCCTGCGGGCCCAGACGGACAAGCGCGAGTATGCTGCCGTCATGAAAAACATTGTGGAGAACCAGGAAAACCTGACCCTCCGGGAAGGCATGGTGACGGATTTGGTGCTGGGGGCAAACGAAGAAGTTCTCGGTGTGCAAACCTACTTTGGCGTGGCGTTCCAGTGCAAAGCTGTGGTGCTGACGACGGGAACCTTCTTGGGCGGTCGCATCTGGGTGGGCAACAAATCAATGGCGGCGGGTCGGGCAGGGGAATTTGCTGCCGTCGGTCTGACTGAAACCCTGAACCGCTTGGGCTTTGAGACAGGGCGACTGAAGACAGGAACCCCAGCGCGGGTCGATCGCCGCTCTGTCCAGTTCGATCGCTTGGAACCCCAACCCGGAGACGCTGACTCGCGCTGGTTCAGCTTTGATCCGCAAGCTTGGACAGAGCGGGAGCAGATGCCCTGCCATCTGACCCGCACAACGACTGAAACCCACCGCATCATCCGCGAGAACCTGCACCTGTCTCCGGTCTACGGCGGCTGGGTGGATGCCAAAGGCCCACGCTACTGCCCCAGCATTGAGGACAAAATCGTTCGCTTTGCCGACAAAGACAGCCATCAGATCTTCATTGAGCCAGAGGGTCGGGACAGTCCAGAGCTATACATCCAAGGCTTCTCCACCGGACTGCCAGAGATGATCCAGCTACAAATGCTGCGATCGCTCCCCGGACTGGAAACCTGCACTATGCTCCGCCCCGCCTACGCTGTGGAATACGACTATCTGCCTGCAACCCAGTGCTATCCCACGCTGATGACCAAGAAAGTGGAGGGTCTGTTCTGTGCGGGTCAGGTCAACGGCACGACAGGCTATGAAGAAGCCGCGGCTCAGGGACTTGTAGCGGGCATTAATGCGGCGCGATTCTGTCGCCACCAGGAACTCCTCACCTTTTCACGGGAGCAAAGCTACATTGGGACGCTGCTGGATGACCTGTGCACGAAGGATCTGCGGGAACCTTACCGAATGTTGACCTCGCGATCGGAATATCGCCTGATTCTTCGCTCCGACAACGCTGATCAGCGTCTTATGCCCCTTGGTCGCACCGTGGGATTGATCGACGATCGCTGTTGGCAACACTTCCAGCACAAGCAAGCCGCGATCGCTGCCGAAAAAGAACGTCTGCACGAAACCCGCGTCAAGGAACATGATGACCTCGGCAAGGCGATCGCTGCCCACGTCCAGCAGGCGATCAAAGGGTCAATTACCCTGGCTGACCTGCTGCGGAAACCGGGATTCCACTACGCCGATCTGGAGCGGTTTGGGTTGGGTAACTTAGAGTGCGATCGGGCGGAAAAAGAAGGCGCAGAAATTGACATCAAATACTCTGGCTATATTCAACGTCAGCAACATCAGATCGAACAAGTCGTCCGGCAGGAACACCGGAAACTTGACCCTGATCTGGATTATGCTGCCATCGGAACTCTGTCCAAAGAGGCGCGCGAGAAGTTGGCCAAAGTTCAACCCCTGACGATCGGCCAGGCAACCCGCATCGGTGGCGTAAATCCAGCCGACATCAACGCCCTGCTGATTCATCTGGAGATTCAAGCCCGTCAGCAAGCATTAACTCTGCAAAACTAACGGAACCTTGCCGACATCACACAGGCTGCTTCCTACCGATAGCCCGCCGCTTGCAGCGCAAACAGCCGCGCATACCGACCGTCTGCCTGCACGAGGTCTTCGTGGGTTCCCTGCTCCTGCACCTTGCCTTCTGCCAGCACCAGGATTTGATCCGCCATCCGCACCGTAGAAAAGCGGTGGGAAATCAAGATCGCCATCTGATCTTGGGTCATGGTGCGGAAGCGATCGAAGATCTGCATCTCGGCTTCGGCATCCATTGCCGAGGTGGGTTCATCCAGCACCAGAATATCGGCGTTCGATCGCATGAAGGCACGGGATAGAGCCACTTTCTGCCACTGGCCGCCGGAAAGCTCCCGCCCACCCTTGAACCAGCGACCCAGGCGGGTGTGATACTGCTCTGGCAAAGTTTCGATCATGGGATTGGCGGTTCCCTTCTCTGCGGCAATCTGCCAGCGTCGCTCGTCCTCCAGGTGGGTCACGTCGCCTGCGCCAATGTTCTCGCCAACGCTGAACTGGTAGCGCACAAAGTTCTGGAAAATCACACCGACCCGGCGCTGCAACGTCAGTGTGTCCCACTCTCGCAGATCCAGCCCATCCAGCAGAATTCTTCCAGAGTCGGGATTGTAGAGCCGCGTCAGGAGCTTGATCAGGGTGGTTTTGCCAGAGCCGTTTTCGCCGACGATCGCCAGTTTTTCCCCTGGCTTCAGGTGCAGCGAGACAGCGTGCAGGGCTGGGGTTGCGCTGCCCGGATAGGTGAAGCTCACATTCTCGAAGCGCAAGCCGTCTCCCGGCTCGGTTCCCTGGGTGGCGTGACCCAAAGCAATGGGAATTTCCTGTTCCAGAAATTCGTACAGATTCGATAGATAAAGACTGTCTTCATAGATCCCGCTCACCGCACTGAGGATGGAGGCTACGGTGGTTTGCCCCTGCCGAAACACCACTAGGTACAGGGTCAGGTCGCCCAGAGAGATTGTCCCGGCGATCGCCGCCACCACAATCCAGGTATAGGCTCCGTAGAATGCCAGAGAGCTGACTAATCCCAAGCCGTAGCTCCAAAAGCTGCGGCGAATGGTCAGGGCCCGATCTTCGGTGTAGAGGCGATCGAAAATAGATTTGTAGCGAGCCAGCAGCGTGTTGCCAAGCTGAAAGAGCTTGACTTCCATCGCTGAGTCTTCACGGGCAATCAACGTTTCTAGATAGTGTTGCTCCCGCGTTTCTGGGGCCCGCCACCGAAACAAGCGGAAGGCCTGACCCGCAAACCGAGTTTCGGCTACAAACGCTGGAATCGCTGCCAGCACCAGAATCAGCACTGCCCAGAGGGAGAAGTTGAGCAGAAGTGCACCAAAGGTTAGCAGCGACAGGCCATCCTGCACTAACCCAAAGGTGCGCCCCACCAGGCTGAGGGGGCGACTGGAGGCTTCCCGCCGCGCCCGACTCATTTTGTCGTAGAACTCTGAATCTTCAAAGTGGGCCATGTCCAGAGTCAGGGCTTTTTCCAGGATCAGCACGTTGACCTTTTGCCCCAGCAGCATCCGCAGCAGCGCTTGGCACAGCGCTTGCCCCTGCCGACTGCCCGCCAACACGGCCACTAATCCTGCTTCGATCGCTAAGTAACCTAAGGTATGCCAGCGATCGACTTCCAGCCCCGATCGACTGGCCAGTACTACGCCATCCACGATCAGCTTGCCGATGTAGGCGATGGCGGCGGGCAACAATCCGGCAAACAAAGTTAGAGCAGCGATCGCGATGGTGAGACGGCGATCAGTTGTCCAGACTAGTTCTACGGCGCGGCCACAGTATTGATACAGCGACAACGACTGCCTCAGGTTTTGCAGCCGCTGCGCGAGGGTGATTCGGTCGCGTTTTCTCATATCCCCACGATAGCGATTTGCGCGGGGCGATCGCTGCGGTGCTACAAGCGGGATCTTGTGGCTATTTCAGTTTTGCTAATTGCTGTTTGGCGAACGATCGTACATCTTCATCGAGATCGTGGAGGGCGCGATGCAGTAGTTCCAGTGTTTTGGGATCAGCAGGATAATTTTTAACCACTGCCTCTAAAGCAGCTTGTCGTGGGTTGTCTTGCCAATTATTCCCACGCTCAAAAGGGTCATGGAGGGCGCGATCAGTCAAAAACTCGAACATTCCTGGCTCATCTTTCCAGGCGCGCGCCAGTTCTTGCACTGCGGTGCTTCGCACAGCGTAATTCTCATCGGACTGAGCGCGAGTTTTGAGGATGGACAGGGTCTCCGGGTCATCTTTCCAACCGCGGGCTAGTTCTTGCACCGCAATCATTCGCACAGCACTATCATCATCGGACTGAGCACGAGTTTTGAGCACAACGTAATGCTCATGGGACTGAGCACGAGTTTTGAGGATGGATAAGGGCACAGTGGCAGGCAGAGCTTCGATTTGTTCGCTCAATGGGTGGGCACCGGGAGCAATGTCTGCCCAGTTTCCTTCTAGAATCTTGGTCATATCCCCTTTGAATACAAATCCATTATCATTAACTACTTTGTAGGTGTACCAAAACTCTTCATGACTAACACGGGACTCGCCATCGAAAGTCCTACGGTGCTCATGTTTAGATGATGCAACCGACACGCCATCAGCAAAATAGTGAACTCGTCTCGTTACGTTTGTAGAACCTGTGCCCACAAATTTTTGTTCTGATTTAAAGTTGCTATCCACAATTTCGCAAGGGCTGGCCATACCCTCGATCGCTTTGATGTAGTCAGCAAGATACTTCATGAGCTGTCACCTTGATATAGCGCCCACCAATTCCTGTAACCTCTCTGCACCGCCTGAGGCTTAGCCGCAGAGATCGGGCATAACTTATCTAACCTCTAGATAATTATTCTGAGCCTGCCCCGTTATGGTTGAAGGCTCAACAGTCCGCTTCAAACACTTGATTTCAACGATCGTAGCAACTTTATCCCTGTCAATCCACTGCTTCAGGGTTGGATGTACTGCTTAATCTGCGCTTCCTGATACCCTGCTGTCTCTAGCTCCGCCTGCACCAGATC
>DATNQR010000596.1:0-2818 GCA_036703905.1 Thermosynechococcaceae cyanobacterium | reverse complement strand
GGGCCTTCTTCTCGCGAGGAAGTCCAGGATTATTTCTCGATCGTCTCCAAGGGCGGACTGCCTGCTCTAGTGGATGCCTTAGTGGACTCGAAGGAGTACTCAGACTACTTCGGCGAAGAAACTGTGCCCTACCTGCGCGGTTTGGGTCAAGAGGCCCAAGAGTGCCGTAACTGGGGGCCGCAGCAAGACCTGTTTAAGTACAGTGCGCCATTCCGCAAAGTCCCTCAGTTCCTCACAACCTTTGCACGCTACGATCGCCCCCTGCCTGACCAGCACCCCTACGGCTCTGGCAATGATCCCCTGGAGATTCAGTTTGGCGCAATCTTCCCGAAAGAGAGGAAGAACCCCAGCACCAGTCCAGCTCCCTTTGGCAAAGATACCCGCCGTATTCTGATCAACCAAGGCGCAGGCATCAACAACCAGCTCAGTAATCCGGGCGCACGGGGTGTGGCTCCGGGTTCCCTCGGCCCCAAGGTGTTCAAGCTGGATCAGATTCCCAGCTACACGGGTTCCTTTGGTAAAAAGTCGGTTGGCACAAAGGGCATCAGCACCAAGTTCTCAGAAAGCTCCACTCAAGCGGTGATCAAAGCTGCTTACCTGCAAGTGTTTGGGCGAGATGTCTACGAAGGGCAACGCCTGAAGGTAGACGAGATCAAGCTGGAGAACGGCGAAATCTCGGTGCGGGAATTTGTGCGGCGCTTGGCCAAGTCGAACCTGTTCCGATCGCTCTACTGGGAGAAGCTCTATGTCACCAAGGCGATCGAGTACATCCACCGTCGATTACTGGGTCGTCCCACCTACGGTCGTCAAGAGATCAACAAGTACTTTGACATCACCTCTAAAAAGGGCTTCTACGCGCTGATTGATGCCCTGATTGACAGTTCAGAGTACAGCGAGACGTTCAATGAAGATGTAGTTCCCTACGAGCGCTACCTCACACCGGCGGGGCAATCTCAGCGCACCGTTCGCGTTGGCAGCATTGGCGATAAGGGAGTCCGCATCGACAAGCAGGAAACACCGCGCTTTGTGGAACTGGGGACAGTGACCGAGGTGCGAACAGAACCCGATGTGCAGTTCCGCATCAACCAAGGCGTGACTAAGAAGCGGGAGCAAACTAAAGTCTTCAAGCTGACCAACCTAGAGGATAAGACAGCCCTCCAGGTTGTGATTGGGGCGACCTATCGGCAAATCTTTGAGCGCGACATCGCTCCCTACGTGACTCAGAACGAGTTCACCGAACTGGAGAGCAAGTTGGGCAATGGTGAAATCAACCTGAAGGAGTTTGTTGAAGGATTGGGTGGCTCTGGCTTGTACCTGAAGGAATTCTATGCGCCCTATCCCAACACAAAGGTGATTGAGTTAGGCACAAAGCACTTCTTGGGTCGTGCGCCTCTCGATCAGGCGGAGATTCGTAAGTACAACCAGATCCTGGCTACTCAAGGCCTCAAGGCGTTCATTGGTGCGTTGGTCAACAATGCAGAGTATTCCGAGGCTTTTGGAGAGGACACTGTGCCCTACAACCGCTTCCTAACTCTGCCTGCGGCTAACTTCCCCAACACCCAGACGCTTTACAACAAGCTGACCAAGCAGGACAACGAAGTTGTCGTGCCTAGCTTTGCTACCACGAAGTCCCGCATGGATGCTTCGCAAATGCCGTTGGCGGGCAAGATTGCGGCTGAATTGGCAGCCGAAGTTCGCAAGGCAGATGCAAGCAAGCCGAAGTTCATCGAGTTGGGTCGTTCCTTTAGCAATGGAGCAGGTCAATCTGTTGAGGTGGGTGTGGGAACCACTCGCCGCAAGCCGGCCCGCATCTATCGCGCCAATCCGGGCGCAACTCAGGCGGAGATTGAAGCCTTGGCTACGGCAATCTACGTTCAGGTAATGGATGTGTTCAGCGGTCAGGTTCCGGGGCAATTCCGTCGATCGGATCTGGAAAGCAAGCTGCGGAACGGCGAAATCTCTGTGCGGGAGTTTGTCAAGTCCCTAGCAAGCTCAGAGATCTACGTCCGTCGCTTCTACACGCCCTACCCCAACACGAAGGTGATTGAATTCCTGTTCCGTCATCTGTTGGGTCGTGCGCCGTCAACTCAGGCAGAAATCCGCCAGTACAATAAGCTGCTGGCAGACAAGGGACTGAAGGCGGCAGTGGAAGAGATCGTGAACAGTGCGGAATACGCTCGCTACTTTGGCGAGGATGTAGTTCCTTACAAGCGCTTCCCCACGATCCCGGCTGGAAACTATCTGGGTAGCGTCAAGGCAGACGCAGATCTGGTGAAGCAATCCTGGTCGGATCTGTCGCCTTCCTACACTGCAGGTCGATCGTAACGAGTTGCTCTAGCGGTTAAATTTCTCTAACCAAAACCCCCGATCGTTGCAGGTCGGGGGTTTTGCATTTGACCCAAACGAGCTTCGGCAGCGACAAAGAGAAAACGTAGTCGTGTAGGGAGACGATCGCAGCGCTAAGATCAGAAAACTTAGGTGATTTCTTCAGACTGCCCCAATGCCCATTACCACTCAGCAACTTATTCACTGGAAACAGCAAGGACGCTCGATCGCTGCCCTAACCGCTTGGGATTTTGCCCTAGCGCAGGTGCTGGATCACGCAGGGGTAGATCTGGTGCTGGTAGGGGATTCCTTGTCCATGGTGGCGCTGGGGCATGAAACAACGTTGCCTGTGACTCTAGAGGAAATGCTGCACCACGCCAAAGCCGTGCGGCGGGGGGTTAAGCGGGCCCTGTTGGTGTGCGATCTACCGTTTATGAGCTATCAAGCTAGTCCGCAGCAGGCGATCGAGTCGGCTGGACGGGTGCTGAAGGAA
>DATNQR010000595.1:0-5482 GCA_036703905.1 Thermosynechococcaceae cyanobacterium | reverse complement strand
GCGCTCAGTACGCTGAGTTCTCGCTGTATCAGGGCGATCAGAGAATGCCCAACCGTACCTTGATTTACAAGACCACCTTCCGCATTAGTGATCAAGCCGGAATTGCCAGTGTGGCGCTACCCAAGAGCGCTGGTGTTCCGCCGCTCCAGCTTGGCAAAGACTACCACTGGACAGTCGCGCTGGTGTGCGATGCCGAGATTCCCCAGCTCAACATTACAGTTGACGGTTGGGTTCAGCGTGTCCAGACGCTGGCTCCAGAAACTCGATCGAGCAACCCTCAAGAGCGGGCAGCGCTTCTGGCCCAGAAAGGGATCTGGTTTGATGCCCTGGAAGCCCAAGCGGAGCAGCGCTGCCTGAAACCGAACAACCCAGCAGAAGGCTGGACGAAATTGCTGCAAGCGGTGAAGCTGGACAAAATTGCCAGCCAGCCCATTTTGTGCTGGAAGTAAAAAGACCGGAAGTAAGAATTCTTTTGAACTCCGTCATTTGAACTCCGCCAACGGTGTAGAGTGTAGGCGATTTGACTAGGACTCGATCGCCATGTTGCTGCCTGTTTCCCGCCGCCCTCAGTCCCGTCCGAATCTCTGGTTCGAGCGCACTCTGGCGATCGTGGCGGCCGCCAATCTGGGTCTGGTGTTGTTCAACCTGAGCTATGTTCCCTGGCGTAACTTTTGGCTCCAGGGCAATATACCCATTCCGCTCACGGGCAAGTTTGTGCATATTCCGATTCCGCAAGTTGACTGCCCCGATCGCTCAGTCGAGCAGGATCAGTCTCCTCGCACAGTGCGGCGGTCGATCGTCACTTGCCTCTACGATCCGGTCAAGGGAATTGAACCCCACCGGGAAACCCAGCGCTACTTGAACACTGTTGAGCAACTGCAACAGCAACTGGCCCAGAAGGGAATTGAACCGGGATTGCGATCTCCAGAAGTGCAGTCCACGCTTCAAGACTTGCGAAACCAGAGCATTGAACTTGTGGACACCAACCCCTTTTCTGGCGCGGGAAAAAGCGGGACTCTGGAGAAGATCAAAAACCGAATGCGGCAGCGCATCAATGGCAGTAAAAGTTCGCGCTTTTCCTCCCGTGAAGCGTTTGCTCAGTTCTGGAGCGAGGCTTATTTAGCTCCTAGAGTCCAGCAGGAAATTAGCTGGTTTAACTCAGAAATTTCTCCTCTGCTTGAGACAAACTACTACCGCTCGATCGATGAAACCGGCAGCTCTACTGATAACTTTTGGCTGCTAGATGCACCTTTTATCGCTTTGTTTGGACTGGAGTTTCTGGCCCGTACTTTCTATATCAGTCGTCGCCGCGTAGGGCTGAGTTGGTTAGATGCAATTCTGCTGCGCTGGTATGACGGGCTGCTATTTTTTCCGTTTGGGATTCTGTTTCGAGATTGGGCCTGGGTGCGAGTAGTTGCTGTGGCGATTCGATCGCATCAAGCCAAGCTAGTCAGTCTGGAGCCATTGCGGGATCACGCTTCCCGATTGCTCATCAGCAGCGTTGCTGGAGAGATTACCGAAGTTGTTGTAGTTCAGCTAGTGAGCCAGGTACAAAATGCAGTGCAGCGTGGCGAGATTGTTCGGCAACTGCTGCAAGCGCTGAATCAACCTCAAATCAAAGTGAACGATGTGGATGAAGTGGCGACGATCGCTTCACTTTTGGTCAAGCTGACGTTGTTTGAAGTGCTGCCCAAAGTCCAACCGGAGTTGGTGCTGCTGCTCACCCATAATGTCGAGAATGTCTTGAATCAATCCCCCGTCTATCAAACTCTGAGGAATCTTCCTGGAATGGCTGATTTACCCTCTCAGCTAACGCAAACTTTAATCAATGAAGTGATTCAAGCCACGCAAAAAACCTTTAGTGGCGTGATGGAGGATAGGGTCGGAGCCGAACTTTCTGCTCAATTCGTGCAGCACTTTGGTGAGACTCTCATTTCAGAGCTACAGCAGCAAAACGTAACCCAGGAAATTCAATCACTGCTGGTTGATTTATTGGAAGAACTGAAGCTGAATTACGTGCGTCGATCGGGCGCAGTGAATACTGAAAGGCTCCTGGATCAAACTCGGCAACTGCATCAGAAGGTCTTCATAAAGTAGCTGCAAGCTAGCTGTATCTCTGCCATTGGGTAGAGCGGATTGCATCCGAATTTGCTAGAACCAAAGGGACAGACCATCGTAGGTGAGCAATGAGTCGCTACCAAATTGCCCTTGGAGCAACGATCGCCCTCTCTGCCAGCATTTTCAGCGCCACCTCTGCTCAAGCCGTGCGTTTGGGAGACGGCAAAATTCACTTTGTTCGCCCGCCGCAGCTACTCCGCACGATCGCCACTCACAAAACAGCAGGCTTCTGGAGTTCCTCTTACTATTTCACCCTTTCTTTGCCACAAAATGCCGGAGAGCCACTTCAAACCGTTGTGATTTCTCAGCAGGCAGGAGTTGATCAACCTCGCTTGAATCTAAGCAACAGTGAAGCATTTGAGGGAGACAATATCAATCGACCTGGAGCAAAATTGCCGATCCAAAAAGTAGCAGTCGATCGTGAAACTCAAGCCATTACAGTCACTTTTGACCCGCCAGTTTCCCCAGGTAAAGTGATCACGATCGGACTCTTGCCAATCCGCAACCCCTCGGCAGGCGGCGTTTATCTGTATGGCGTAACGGCTTTTCCGGCTGGGGAACCTGCCAACGGCAGCTTCTTAGGCTTCGGTCGTATCACCATCTACAGTGACGATTTCTAGCCCACGGGCTTAGTTGGAGGCGATGGCGCTCTTACTTAGCACTCTTACTGAAGTGCTATCGCCTCAATTCTTTTGATCCTTTGGGCAGATAGTGATCGTCCTTTCACAGCCCAAACTGGTACAGAAGATATTCAGTTTTATAGCTTTCAATCTGGGATTCTCGACTTGGGATTCTCAAACTTGAGTTCATCAAGCCAGGCTCATCTACTCAGCCTTGCCCAAGTAGACCGGTTGCTTTCAGGTGTCCTACCTCAAGTCGGACTGATTCAGTCAGCACAAAGTCTGCGAAATAGTGCGGTTAATCTCCATGAACTGTAGCCTTCGATCGCCTCCGAACTGGCACCGAGGCAGGGTATTGCGACCGCGTCCCAGCGTTTTCCTTTGGGGCATCGCCTTTGCATTATTCGGCTGTCCCGTTGCTGCCCAAGTCGTCCCTGATCAGAGTTTGGGGCGAGAGCAGTCGATCGTCGTGCCCAGCGTACCCCTTGGCGGACTGCCTGCCAGTCGAGTTGATGGTGGCGCAGCTAGGGGCGCGAACTTGTTTCACAGTTTCGCTCAGTTCAACATTGGCCAGGGGGAACGGGTTTTTTTTGCTAACCCGATCAGCATCAGCAACATCATCACCCGCGTTACCGGAGGCGGACGATCGAGTATTGCCGGAACTTTGGGCGTGAACGGGTCAGCTAATTTGTTTCTGATCAATCCCCAGGGCATCTTGTTTGCACCCACGGCCCAACTGGCTCTCCGGGGTTCTTTCTTCGCCAGTACTGCCCAAAGTGTGGTTTTTGCTGATGGAACGCAGTTCAGCGCCACTTCACCTCAAGCGCCTTTGCTGACGGTTTCCGCCCCAGTGGGATTGCAGTTGGGGCAATCGCCTGCCCCGATTCAAGTGCAGGGGGCGCGACTGGTGATTCCGGGCAGAACGCTGGGATTAGTGGGCGGAACGATCGATCTGCAAGGCGGCACGGTGGCGGCTCCCACGGGGCGGGTAGAGTTGGGCAGTGGCGCAGGCGGTGTAGTCAGCTTGGCTCCCACGGCGATCGGCTGGCGGCTGGGCTATGCAGACGTGCCGGACTTTCGAGAGGTGCTGCTGTCGCAAGGGGCAACAGTGGATGTGAGCGGCTTGCAGGGCGGCGAGGTGCAGGTGCAGGGACGATCGCTCCAACTAAGGGGGGGGTCGCGGATCACCGCATTAACTCTAGGAACCCAGGCAGGCGGAGCTGTGACGATCACGACATCGGAATCGGTAGCGATCGCCGGAACCGGGAACTATGTGCAGCAAGTAACGGGATTGGTGGCGGGCAATGTTTCTCCAACCGAACTCCGCAATGGCATCTACACCGCCAGTCTGGGCTTTGGGGCCGCGGGGAATGTGGTGATCACCACGCCAAATTTCTCTGCCAGCAACGGAGCCTTTGTAGTTACAACTGCTTTTGGGGCTGGCCAGGGCGGCGATCTCACCCTCAACACCACGCAACGGGTAGATCTGAACGCTTCCACCCTGGCAACGGGCAGCAGTGGGGCAGGGGATGCCGGCCGGCTGACGGTAAACACAAGTCAGCTAACGGCTCAGGCAGGAGCTACTCTGACCACCCTAAGTTCTCGATCGGGTCGGGCTGGCGATCTGAGCGTTAATGCGATGGAGTCCGTAACCCTGGTGGGTAACGATCCGGTGATGGTGAGTCCCCGGCTGCGCTTCTTCACTGGGCTTTCCAGCAGCACTCTGGGCACGGGCGCGGCTGGAGATCTGCAAGTCACCACACGGCAGCTCTCGGTACGGGATGGAGCCACGATCGCCGCCATCACCGCCGGGGCAGGTCAGGCGGGCAACCTGCGGATCAGGGCCTCCGACTCGGTGGAAGTGAGCGGACGATCGCCGGATGGCATGGCGTTGAGTTCGGTGGCTAACGGCACAGAAGTGGGTTCCACCGGCCGGGGCGGCAACCTGACAGTGGAAACGGGACGACTGCTGCTTCAGGATCAGGGGCGGCTGAGTGTTCGCAGTCGCGGCGTGGGTGAAGCTGGCAACATCACAGTGCGAGCTGGTTCCATCCGGCTAAGCGAAAACGCCAGCATTGCGGCGGCAGCAGTTTCAGGGCAGGGTGGCGGCAGCGTGTTTTTGCAGGCAAACGATTTGCAGGTGCGGGGCGACAGCGTCATTTCCACAGAAGCAGGCGGCCGCGGCAATGGCGGCAACATTGCGATCGACACCCGCATTGCCCTAGTCGCAGAAGACAGTCGCATCAGCGCCAATGCTTTTGAGGGAGTGGGGGGCAATGTGGCGATCGAGACTCAGGGTTTGATTCGTAACTCCACCAGCCTCATCACCGCCAGTTCCACCCTCGGCATCAACGGCACAGTGGACATTAACACCGCCCTGACGGATGTGCAAACGGCGCTGACCGAATTGCCTCAAGGCTTTGCTAACTCAGACCAGGTGCTGGCAGATAGCTGTTTGTCGCGCCAGCGAACGGCCCAAGGCAGCTTCACAATCACGGGCAACGGCGGACTGCCGCCTACGCCTTACGGTTCCCTGGCGGCGGATTATCCAGTGGCCAGTCTGCAAGCCATCGGAAGTAGTTCTCGATCGTCCAAACCCGCTGTCGATCGTTCCGCTCCAGTGCGTTCCGCTTCGATCGACGCTTCAATCAACCAGACTGCACCGATTCAGGAAGCTCAGGGTTGGGTGGTGACGGCCGACGGTCAGGTCATTCTGGGCACAACGCCCCAACTCGTTGCCAGTG